>NZ_BTGS01000002.1:0-277768 GCF_042851395.1 Altererythrobacter sp. MTPC7
GCGCCCGCGCTCTGTCTTGGGGATGAATGGCGTCAATCCACGAGACATCCGCCCCACTGCGGGGTAGCACCTGAGGCAGATGGCCAAGCTCTATTTCTATTATGCCAGCATGAATGCAGGCAAATCGACGACGCTGCTGCAGGCGGACTTCAATTACCGCGAGCGCGGGATGCGCACCATGCTGTGGACGGCAGCATTGGATGACCGGTCCGCCGGAAAGCCGATTGCCAGCCGCATTGGGCTGGAAGCCGATGCACACTTGTTCGATGATGGCACCGATCTGTGGCGCGACGTGATGGCGGAGCATTCCCGCGCCGCGCTCGACTGTCTGCTGGTGGACGAGGCGCAATTTTTGTCGCGTGGGCAAGCGTGGCAATGCGCGAGGCTGGCGGACGAAGGAGGCATCCCGGTCCTGTGCTATGGCCTGCGCACCGATTTCCAGGGCGAACTGTTTCCCGGCTCTGCCGCGCTGCTCGGCATAGCGGACGAGTTGGTCGAGCTGAAAGCCGTCTGCCATTGCGGGCGCAAGGCGAGCATGAACATGCGCCTCGATGCCGAGGGCAATCCCGTGGCCGAAGGGGCGCAGACGGTCATCGGCGGGAACGAACGCTATGTCGCGCTATGCCGCAAACACTTTGGAGAAGCGGTCGGCTATCCTAGATAGGGAGCATGACAGATACACTTGCCCTTGCTGCGCTGCTGATACCGGCGCTGGTCATCGCCATCGTGTTCCACGAGGTTGCGCATGGCTGGACCGCCCTGATGCTGGGCGATCCGACAGCGAAGGAACAGCGGCGGCTCAGCCTGAACCCGGTGCGCCACGTCGATCCCGTAGGCACGATCGTCGTCCCCGGTGCCCTCGCGCTGGCGGGCGCTCCGATTTTCGGCTGGGCCAAGCCGGTGCCGGTGCGCAAGGACAGGCTCGACAATCCGCGTTTCGGGATGATGGCCGTGGCGGCGGCCGGTCCGGGCACCAACCTGCTGCTCGCGCTCGTCGGGGCGGTGCTCCTCGGCGGGGCGGCGGCTGCGGGCCTCGTCCAGCCGGGCGGGGAGCAGGGGTTCCTGACGCAGGGCCTGTTCTATTTCATCCTGATCAACATCTTCCTCGCCTTCTTCAACCTGTTGCCGATCCCGCCCTTCGACGGGTCGCATATCTTCGAGGGCCTGTTGCCGCCGAAATGGGCGCGCGCCTATGACAGGCTGCGTCCGGTGGGCATGCTGCTGTTCGTGGGTCTGATCGCGCTGACCTGGTTCGCGCCCGAACTGGGGGTTCTGGAGAACACGATCGGTCCGCCCGTGAACTGGGCGCTGGAGAAATATCTCGGCCTGGCCGACGCGATTGCCGGTTAGCGCGGCAGCGTCGCCAAGGGGTCAGCCGCCTGGCACGTTGCGGTCGAACCAGCGGGCGACGGCGTCCTTACCCGCATCGTCCAGGTGCAGGCCCAGCTTGCTGCGCCGCCACAGGACGTCCTCTGCCGTGCGGGCGTATTCATGCTCTGCCAGATAGGCGAGTTCGCTCGCATAGAGATTGCCGCCCATCAGTTCCCCGCATTCGGAAAGCGATGACTTGTCGCCGAGGATCGCGGCAATGCGCGTCCCGTAGGCCCGGACCAGGCGGACGATGCCTGCGCGCGGAAACCACGGCGCGCGGGCCTGCCAGTCGGCAATGAAGCGGTCGACGGCCAGCGGATCGATCGATCCGCCCGGCAACCGGGCCGTTCGGGTCCATGCGCCGCCCACTGCCAGGCCGGCTTCCTCCAGCCTTTCGAGCGCGTGCTCGGCCAGCTTGCGATAGGTCGTGATCTTGCCGCCGAAGATCGACAGGATGGGCGGTTCGCTGCCGCCGCCTTCCACCTCGAACACGTAATCGCGCGTCACGGTGGAATTGTTCGCCGCCTTGTCATCGTAGAGCGGGCGAACGCCGGAATAGCTCCAGACGGCATCGGCCGGGCTGATGTCCGTTCGCAGATATTCGTTGACGGCATTGCAGATATAGGCGCGCTCGTCCTGATCGATGGCGACCGCGTCCGGGTCGCCTTCATACCCCACATCCGTCGTGCCCAGCAGCGTGAAGTCGCGCTCGTAAGGGATGGCAAAGACGATGCGCCCGTCGCCGTTCTGGAAGATATAGCCGTGCTCGCCCTCATACAGCCTGCGCATGACCAGATGGCTGCCTTTCACCAGTCGCAGGTTCTGGTGGCTTTCACCCGGCAAGGCACGGCCCAGCACTTCATCGACCCAGGGACCGGCCGCATTCACCACGGCGCGCGCTGTCACGTTCTCCTGTTTGCCGCCCTGCGCGGTCAGCGTGGCCGTCCACCTGTCGCCCGCACGGGCCAGCGCGGTGCAAGCCGTCCGTGTGCGGATATCGGCTCCATGCGCGGCGGCGTCCATGGCGTTCAGCACCACCAGCCGGCTGTCTTCCACCCAGCAATCGGAATATTCGAAGCCCTTCGTCAGGCGAGGCTCCAGAACGTCGCCATGCGGCGGTCTGCGCAGGTCCACGCGCCGGGTCCCGGGCAGCAGTTTGCGCCCCCCGATATGGTCGTAGAGGAACAGGCCCAGCCGCAGCAGCCAGGCCGGGCGCAATCCGGTGTCATGGGGCAGCACGAAGCGCAGCGGCCAGATGATGTGCGGGGCTGCGGCCAGCAGGACCTCCCTCTCCTTCAGGCTTTCGCGCACCAGTCGGAATTCGTAAT
Organism: Altererythrobacter sp. MTPC7; assembly: GCF_042851395.1. Taxonomy (NCBI): domain Bacteria; kingdom Pseudomonadati; phylum Pseudomonadota; class Alphaproteobacteria; order Sphingomonadales; family Erythrobacteraceae; genus Altererythrobacter; species Altererythrobacter sp. MTPC7. The sequence continues at coordinate 2,700 of NZ_BTGS01000002.1, forward strand.
TCTCGAGATAGCGCAGGCCGCCATGCACCAGTTTCGTGCTGGCGCTGGAGGTGTGCTGGGCCAGGTCGTCCTTTTCGACCAGAAGCACCTTCAGTCCGCGCCCCGCGGCGTCGCGTGCGATTCCCGCACCGTTGATGCCGCCGCCGATGACGAGGATGTCGTAATGGTCTGCCATGCTGCGACCCTGATGGCGTCACGCGCCGCAAATGGCTAGGCGGACCTTGTGACACGTGCCCCGAAACCTTCGAATCGCCGTCCTGCCTCGGGCTGGATCATCCTCGACAAGCCGCACGGACTGGGATCGACCCAGGCCGTGGGTGCGGTGAAGCGTAACCTGCGCGAGGGCGGCCATGTGAAAACAAAGGTCGGTCATGGCGGCACGCTGGACCCGCTGGCCGAAGGGGTCCTGCCGATCGCGCTAGGCGAAGCGACGAAGCTTGCCGGGCGGATGCTGGATGCCTCCAAGATATACGAGTTCACGATCCGGTTCGGGGAGGAGACCAGCACGCTCGACAGCGAGGGCGAGGTGGTCCAGCGGTCCACACGCCGCCCGCCAAGAGCCGCTATCGCTGCCGTGCTGGAGCATTTTACCGGCGCAATCGAGCAGGTGCCGCCCGCATTCTCCGCCGTGAAGATCGACGGCAAGCGCGCCTATGACCGGGCGCGGGCGGGGGAGGCGGTGGAGATGAAGACGCGTTCGGTCGTCATCCATTCGCTCACATTCCCCGGTGCACCGGAGGGCGAGGAAGCGACAAGCGCCTTCGCCACCACGGCGGGCCGGCCCGACCCTTACGACCCGGCCGCGCCTCTGGAACTGGCCGACGAGGTGACGCTGGTGGCCTATGTCAGCAAGGGGACGTATATCCGTTCCCTGGCACGGGATATCGCACGCGCGCTTGGAACCGTGGGGCACGTGACCTATCTGAGGCGAACGAAGGCCGGGCCGTTCACGCAGGAACAGGCGATTTCGCTGGACAGATTGAACGAAATCGGTAAGGGTGCCGACCTTCAGGAATATCTCCTGCCGTTGGAGGCGGGGCTGGACGACATCCCGGCCCTTTCCCTCTCTCCCGACGACGCGCAGGCGGTCCGACAGGGCCGGAAACTTTCGGGACTGCCCCAGACCGACGGGCTCTACCTTGCGACACGGGACACTGTTCCGGTGGCGCTCGTGGAACTCGAAGGTGGCACGCTTCGCATCGTGCGGGGTTTCAACCTATCCGATGTCGCAGAGTAAGAGAGAACTGACATGTCGGTATCCGCCGAGAAGAAACAGGAAATCATCAAGGACAACGCTCGCGAAGACGGTGATACGGGCAGCCCGGAAGTCCAGGTCGCCATCCTGACCGAACGCATCCGCAACCTGACGGAGCACTTCAAGGGCCACCACAAGGACAACCACTCGCGTCGTGGTCTCCTCCAGATGGTCAACCGCCGTCGCAGCCTCCTCGCCTATCTCAAGAAGAAGGATGTGGAGCGCTACAACGCCCTGATCGCGAAGCTGGGCCTTCGCAAATAAGAGTTTCGTGAAAGGCGGCTCCGACAACGGGCCGCCTTTTTCGCATGTGGCGCCACGTTGCAATCCGGCAGCGGGTGCCTTCCAAGGGAAGCCGAAAGATGGCTTCATACCGCACCGGGGCGGCTACCCCGGAACAGTAAGCCCCGCCCCGCAATAAGGCGCCGGCGGGTTCATTTAGGATAATCAATGTTCGACAAGAAAACCGTATCGATCGAGTGGGGCGGCAAGACCCTCACCCTCGAAACCGGCCAGATCGCCCGTCAGGCAGACGGCGCCGTGCTGGCCACCTATGGCGAAACCGTGGTGCTGTGCGCCGTGACCGCCGCCAAGAGTGTTCGCGAAGGGCAGGACTTCTTCCCGCTGACCGTCCACTACCAGGAAAAATTCTCCGCTGCGGGCCGTATCCCGGGCGGCTTCTTCAAGCGCGAAGGCCGCGCGACGGAGAAGGAAACGCTGACCTCCCGCCTGATCGACCGCCCCGTGCGTCCGCTCTTCCCGGAAGGCTTCTACAACGAAATCAACGTCATCGCGCAGGTCCTCAGCTATGATGGCGAGACCGAGCCCGACATCGTGGCCATGATCGCGGCATCGGCTGCGCTGACCATTTCGGGCGTACCCTTCATGGGTCCGATCGGCGCGGCACGCGTCGGTTTCCGCAATGGCGAATACGAACTCAACCCGAGCCTTTCTTCCACTCTCGACGAAGACGGTCGCCTCGACCTCGTCGTCGCTGCGACGCAGGACGCGGTGATGATGGTCGAATCCGAAGCCAAGGAGCTGACCGAAGAGGAAATGCTCGGCGCCGTCATGTTCGCGCACGAGGAAAGCCGCAAGGTCATCGGTGCGATCATCGACCTGGCCGAACAGGCTGCCAAGGATCCGTGGGAAATCGACACTTCGGACGATACTTCCGCGATCAAGGAAAAGCTGCGCGGCATCGTGGGCGACGACATCGCCGCCGCCTACAAGATGACCAGCAAGGCCGACCGTTCGGACGCGCTCAACGCCGCCCGCGAAAAGGCCAAGGAAGCTTTCGCGGACGAAGAGCCGCAGACGCAGATGGTCGCCAACAAGGCGGTCAAGAAGCTGGAAAGCGAAATCGTTCGCGGCGCCATCCTGAAGGACGGCACCCGCATCGACGGCCGCAAGCTCGACCAGGTTCGCCCGATCGAGGCAATGGTCGGCCTGCTGCCCCGCACGCACGGTTCGGCCCTGTTCACGCGCGGCGAGACGCAGGCGATCTGCACCACCACGCTGGGCACCAAGGATGCCGAGCAGATGATCGACGGTCTCGAAGGCCTGTCGTACAACCACTTCATGCTGCACTACAACTTCCCGCCCTATTCGGTCGGTGAAGTGGGTCGTTTCGGCTTCACCAGCCGCCGCGAAACCGGTCACGGCAAGCTCGCATGGCGCGCGCTGCACCCGGTTCTGCCGACGCATGAAGATTTTCCGTACACCATCCGCATCCTGTCGGACATCACCGAGTCGAACGGCTCGTCCTCGATGGCCACGGTTTGCGGCGGCTGCCTGTCGATGATGGATGCCGGCGTTCCGATCGAACGCCCGGTGTCGGGCATCGCCATGGGCCTGATCCTGGAAGGCGACGATTTCGCCGTCCTGTCCGACATCCTGGGTGACGAAGATCACCTCGGCGACATGGACTTCAAGGTCGCAGGGTCGGAAAACGGCATCACCTCGCTCCAGATGGACATCAAGGTTGCCGGCATCACGCAGGAAATCATGAAGACCGCGCTGGAGCAGGCGAAGGCTGGCCGTGCGCACATCCTGGGTGAAATGAACAAGGCGCTGACCGGCGCCCGCACCGAGGTGTCGAAGCATGCTCCGCGTATCGAGACGATGCAGATCGACAAGTCGAAGATCCGCGACGTTATCGGCACGGGCGGCAAGGTGATCCGCGAGATCGTGGCCGAAACCGGCGCCAAGGTCGACATCGACGACGAGGGCGTGATCAAGATCTCGTCCAGCGACGGCGAGCAGATCGAAGCTGCGAAGAAATGGATCGAAGGCATCGTCGAAGAGGCGGAAGTCGGCAAGATCTACACTGGCAAGGTCGTCAACATCGTCGACTTCGGCGCATTCGTGAACTTCATGGGCGGCAAGGACGGTCTCGTCCACGTGTCCGAAATGAAGAACGAGCGCGTGGAAAAGCCGACCGATGTCGTCTCGGAAGGCCAGGAAGTGAAGGTCAAGGTCCTCGAGATCGACCAGCGCGGCAAGGTCCGCCTGTCGATGCGTGTCGTCGACCAGGAAACCGGCGAAGAGCTGGAAGACACGCGTCCCCCGCGTGAGAACAAGCCTCGCGGTGGTGGCGGTGATCGCCGCGGCCCGCGTGGTGGCGGCGGTGGCCGTGGTCGCGGCGGCGACCGGGGCGGACGCGGCGGCAACCGTGACGGCGGGGGAGACTCCGACGGCGGTGCCCACGTGCCGGACTTCCTGAAGGACTGATCCTTCGGACCTGCCAGAAGAGAGGGGCCGCGACGTGTTCGCGGCCCTTTTCATTCGTGAAAGAGAGTGATCATGCTAGCCCGTGAAACCATCGCCACCGCCAGTATCCCGCAGGGCGACACGCTGACCCTCATCAGCCATGGCCGCGATTTCATCATCATGCTGGGCCGCGACGAGCTGATGGGCACGCGCATGCAGTTCAGCGAGGAACAGCTGGCGCAACTCACCATGGAACAGCTCGAGGCACGCGCGCCGCGTGTGCTGATCGGCGGATATGGCATGGGCTTCACCTTCCGCGCCGCGCTGGAGGCGCTGCCGGATGAAGGCGGACAGGTCGTGGTGGCGGAAGTCGTGCCTGACATCCTGGACTGGGCGAAGGGGCCGCTCGCACACCTGACGGGCGATACGCTGGACGATCCGCGCGGCGAGGTTGCGATTGCCGACGTAGCGGCCCTGATCGACGATGCCGTGGATGGCACGACCGCGAAATACGACGCCATCCTGCTCGACGTCGACAATGGGCCAGACGGCATCGTGCGCGAAGGCAACGAACGCCTTTATACCCGCACCGGCATTGCCCGCTGCCGCGACGCGCTGAACCCCGGGGGCATGCTGGCCATCTGGTCGGCGGCGGACGACCACAAGTTCACCGGCCGCCTGAAGGATGCAGGCTTCGAAGTGGAGGTCCGGGCCGTGAGGGCGCGGCCGAACAACAAGGGGCCGCGCCACACGATCTGGTTTGCCCGCCGCCGCTGACCGCAGGCGCGCTGACGGACAGGGCTGGCTTCAACCGGCCAAGCGCATTCGTCCCATGAAATTCATCTTGCCCACGCCCACGCCCTTCATCCGCAGGATGTTGTAGGCAGTGGCAGCATGGAAATAGAAATTCGGCTGGCTGAAACTGAGCAGGAACTGGTCGGCGGTGAAGTCCAGCCGGTTTTCCTTGAACTCGAACCGCATCGGTTGGCCGACGAAGCTTTCCATCTCCGCCTCGTCCAGCCCTTCCATGAATTGCGTGGCCCCGGCCAGCTTCTCGCGCAGGGCGGCAAAGCTGGTGGGCGGCGGATTGATGTCGGGCGAATAGACGCCTGCTCGCACGCCCTCGACCGCGCCCTGCGTATGCTCGGCAACGCATTTCACCTGGTATGTGAAAGGAAGCATATCCTCGATGATGCGCTCGCCGATCATGTCGGATTCGCTCACGCCCTGTTCGCTGCACCAAGTCTCGGCCTTCCCCAGCAGGTGACCGGCAGTGCCCAGCATCTGCAAGGCGCTGGGGACAAAGGCGGCGTGAAGCGAAATCGGCATGGTGGTCTCCCTCGGAAAATGTCTCGTAAACGAAAAGGCCCGGCTGTCTCGCGACGGCCGGGCCTCTCATGTCTGGAAAGTCAGCGTACGCGTGGTCCGCCGAACGGCAGCGGCGGAGGGGGACGGCGCGCACCCCGCGGCAGCTGTGCCTGGTAGGCCCGACCGCAATGCTCGACGCAATAGGGGAAGCCGGGATTGACCGCTTCGCCGCAGAAATGGAAATCGGCTTCGCCCGGATGACCCATCGGCCAGCGGCAGACCTTTTCCGACAGGTCCAGCAGGCTGGTCTTGTCGGCGATTTCGGGGCTGGGCTTTTGCGGGACGAGGCGGCGCGGCGGGGCCGGCGGGATCGGCGGCTGCTGGTCGCCCGGACCCTGGCGCAGGAACCCGCCGGGGCCGACGGATACGATCTTCGGCATGTCGGACCGCTTTTCCGGCATGGGTTGGGGGGCATTGCTGTCGCCAGAGGCCTGTGCGGGTCCGGCAGCGGGGCGAGCAGGCGCAGCCGGCGCAGGTTTTGCAGCCGGCTTTGGCGCGGGCGCTGCCTTTTTCGGCGGCGCCTTGGGAGCGGCCTTCGCCGCAGGCTTCGCAGCCGCTTTCTTCTTCTCGCCGGCCTTTACCGGGGAAGGGCGCGATTTCAGGCCAAGGCGGTGTGCCTTGCCGATCACGGCGTTACGGCTGACCCCGCCAAGCTCTTCGGCAATCTGGCTCGCGGTGGAGCCTTTTTCCCACATCGTCTTCAGCTTGGCAGTGCGTTCTTCGGTCCAGCTCATGGATGTCCTGTCATCAAATCTTTGCGCCGAATCAGGCGCCGTGTGCAGCCCACATAGGGCGCGATAGTGTCTTTACCAGCCTTCCCTCGTCCTGCCTGCACCCGTTCTTGCACGGCTGGTGGCAAGCGCCTAGCGATGCGCGCATGAAACAGAGCGCTGACAGCCCCGAAATCGTGCAACCGCAGGGACAGGCAAGCCCGGCGTTCTCACCGCGCGGAGAGCCCCTGATAACAGGCGTGAACCGCATCGGTTTGTGGAGCCTCTATATGAAGGAGGTGCGCCGTTTTCTCAAGGTCCAGATCCAGACCGTCTGGGCTCCGGCTGTCACGACCCTGCTGTTCCTCATCATCTTCTCGGTCGCTCTGGGCCGGGGCGGCCGCGAAGTGCTGGGCGTGCCTTTTGCGAGCTTCGTCGCTCCGGGGCTGATCGTCATGGGCATGATGCAGAACGCGTTTGCCAATTCCAGCTTCAGCCTGCTGTCGGGCAAGATACAGGGGACCATCATCGACCTGCTGATGCCGCCCTTGTCGGAGGGCGAGCTGATGACCGGCATCGTGCTGGCGGCCATTACGCGCGGGGTCGCCGTGGGCGGTGCGGTCGCGCTCGCCATGGTGCTTTGGCCCGGCGTCAGCCTGTGGCCGGCCGAGCCCTGGGCGATCGTCTGGTTCGGCCTGATGGGGACGACCATGCTGTCCCTGATGGGGCTGATGACGTCCATCTGGTCGGAAAAGTTCGATCACAACGCGATGATTACCAATTTCATCGTCGCCCCGCTCAGCCTGCTCTCGGGTACGTTCTACACGATCGACAACCTCGCACCCGTTTTCCAGGCGGTGAGCCGGGCCAATCCGTTCTTCTACGTGATTTCCGGCTTTCGCTACGGGTTCCTGGGCGAAAGTGACATTGGCGAAGGCGCCGGGGCTGTCGTCCAGGCGGCGATTGGCCTGGGCGTGTTCAACCTGCTGTTCGCGGTCATCGTTTACCGCGTCCTGAAGTCCGGCTGGAAGATAAAGGACTGATCAAGCCAGACCTTCGGGGCGTCAGTGGGTCAGCTTTCGCTGCATCTTGTAGCGGCCCTTGCTGAACGCTTCGAACAGCTGCGATACCTCGGGATGTTCGACCGGCCCGCCATCGGGATCGGCCAGCAGGTTCTGCTGGCTGACATAGGCGACGTAATTGCTTTCGTCATTTTCGGCGAACAGGTGGTAGAAGGGCTGGTCGCGCCGGGGGCGGATGTCCTTGGGAATGGATTCGTACCATTCATCGCTATTGGCGAAGACCGGGTCGATGTCGAAGATGACCCCGCGAAAATCGAACATCTTGTGACGCACCACGTCACCGATCGCAAAGCGCGCTGTGGCATTGCGCGGCACTTCGATTTCGCGGCCTGCCGTGGAGGAGAAATACACCGAATTGTCCATGGATCGGCATATAGTGTGTCTGCCAGCGCCCGGCAATGCGGCCACAAGGTCCGGTCCCCCGAGAGGTTCCAAAGCCAGGGTTGGGCCGCGCGGTGATGGCGTATGCCAAAAGGGGGTTGGCAAGCCGCAGGCCTTGGGCTAACCGCCGCGCTCCTGACGACCCATGCGCGACAGCGCAGGAGCGAAACCCTCGTGCGGAGAGGTGCCGGAGTGGTCGAACGGGGCAGTCTCGAAAACTGTTGTGCCTTCTGGGTACCGTGGGTTCGAATCCCACCCTCTCCGCCACCGGGTCAATGCCTGCCCATGATGATCTTCACGGAATGACAGCATGAATTGCTGGCCTGGCTGCCGGCTTGGGCTAAATGCGTTTCATGAGTTCGCAATTTCGCTATTCGATCGCCGGGTGCGGCATGATGGGCCGCGAGCATATGCGCAACGTCGCCCTGGTCCCGGGCGCGCGGCTGGTCGGTATTTGCGACCCCGACGAGGGTTCGCGCGAAGCGGCGCGGGTTCTTGCGGAAGAGCTGGGACAGGCGCCGGAATTCTTCTCCGATTGCGGCGCAATGCTGAACAATGCGAAGCCGGATGCCGTCATCATCGCATCCCCGAACATAACGCATTTCGACGTGGTCCGGCAGGTCATGGCAGCGGGGCCGGCAATCCTGCTGGAAAAGCCGATGTGCACCAACCTCGCCGATGCCCGCGCGCTGCACGCCATGGCGGCCGATTACCCTGCGCCCATATGGGTGGGGCTCGAATACCGCTTCATGCCCCCGGTCGCGCGTTTCATCGAGCGGGTGCATGCGGGCGAAACAGGGCCGGTAAAGATGGCCAGCATCCGCGAGCATCGTTTCCCGTTCCTGGAGAAGGTCGGCGACTGGAACCGCTTCAATCGTAACAGCGGCGGCACGCTAGTGGAGAAATGCTGCCATTTCTTCGACCTGATGCGATATATCCTGCAGGACGAACCGCGGCGCATCTATGCCAGCGGCGCGCAGGACGTGAACCATCTGGACGAACGTTATGATGGCGAGGTGCCCGATATCATCGACAACGCGGTGGTGGTGGTCGATTTCGTACGCGGGGCGCGCGCCGTGCTGGACCTGTGCATGTTTGCCGAAGGGTCGGAGCAGCAGGAGGATATCTACGCCCTAGGCCCGGCAGGAAAGCTGGAAGTCGCCCTGCCGCGCGCCAGCGTGATCTGGTCCCCGCGCGACCGCAGCGGCCCGGTGGCGGAACCGGTGGCGACACCGGCCGATGCGCTTGCGGCAGGCGATCACTGAGGCGCCACCTATTACCAGCTATGCGCGTTCCAGGAATGCCTTGCATCGGGCAAGGCGCCGCAAATCGGCACGCTGGACGGCCTGCGTTCGGTCCAGATCGGCGTGGCCGCACAGGAAAGCATGGCAAGCGGGCAGGCCGTCGAACTGGATTTCGGGAAGGACGCATAGACATGGCGAGCACACCGGACACGAAGGATTTCCCGGCGGTCATCCACGGGCAGGGCGATCTGGGCGAATTCCTCTCGCAGCAGAAGACCGCTGTGGACGATGCGCTGCTGCATGCCGGAACCATGCTGTTTCGCGGGTTCGACGTGCCGGATGCCGGGCATTTCGATGCCGCTGTCGAGGGGTATGGGGAAGACGGCTTTACTTACGAGGAATCGCTGTCGAACGCGGTGCGCGTCAATGTGACGCCGCGTGTCTTCACGGCCAACGAAGCTCCGCCGGAAACCGAAATCCACCTGCATCACGAAATGGCGCAGACGCCGATCTACCCCTCGAAACTGTTCTTCTATTGCGAAATCGCGCCTGACCAGGGCGGGGCGACTCCCGTCTGCCGCTCGGACTGGCTGCTGGAGCGCATGCGGGCAGAGGCGCCCGAAGTGGCCGAACGCTTTGCGCGCGAGGGCGTGCGTTACACCAATGTCATGCCCGGCGCAGACGATGCCGGTTCGGGCCAGGGGCGCAGCTGGAAAAGCACGCTGGGCGCACAGACGCGCGAGGATGCGGAGAGGCGCCTCGCCGCGCTCGGTTACGAATGGCAGTGGCGCGATGATGGCAGCCTGCGCGCAACGACACCCGTGCTGCCTGCCATTCGTGAACTGTCCGATGGGCGCGAGACGTTCTTCAACCAGCTGATCGCCGCGTTCCGCGGGTGGTCGGATGCCCGCAACCGGGCCGACAAGTCGGTTACCTTCGGCGACGGCACGCCGGTTACGGCGCAGGACATGGCCCCGGCGATCGAAGCGGCAGAGGCGTTGACACGCGACGTGGAATGGCAGGCGGGCGATGTCGCGCTGCTCGATAATTTCCTAGTCATGCACGGGCGGCGCCCCTTTTCCGGGAAGCGCCGGGTGCTGGCCTCGCTCGTCAGTTGACAGACGCGGGCATCGTCCTTCGCCGCGCGGCAAGCCAGATGGCGACATTCGCCACGACCAAGCCTGCCATCGACAGGCCGAACAGCTCGCTGAAGCCGGCCTCCCCGGCCAGGGCGAGCGGCGAGAACAGCAGGTAAAGCGCCACGACGCAGGAAAACAGCGTGCCCGCGAGCGGTTTCGCATAGCGCCATTCTTCGAGGTCGATTTCATGACGCGGGGTGAAGGACCAGGGAGTCTCTCGCGGCCTCCAGTAACCCGCGGCCAGCATGATCGCGACCTCCGCAAGGAACAGCAGGGCGTATTGGTGGATGAAGTGCAGCGTCACCACATCGTCCAGCACGAACCGCAGCAGCGCGTAGACGACGACGTGAAAGACGATGGCGATCTTCGCGCCCGAAGCGGGCACGCGGCGGGTGAAGAGGCCGACGATGACGATGGCGATGGTCGGGATGTTGTAGAAGCCGGTGAAAACCCGGATGACCTGCCACAGACCTTCCTGCGCGAAATGAAGCAGCGGCGCGATGGCAAAGGAGAACAGGGCTATGACGACGCTGGCAATTTTCGCCACGCGGACCAGCCCGGCATCATCGACCGCACCGTTTCTGGCAGGGGCATAGACGTCGATCGCGAACAGGGTCGCTGCGCTGTTGAGCAGCGAGTTGAACGAGCTGAAAACCGCGCCCAGCAGGACAGCGAGGAAAAAGCCCGACAGCGCCACGGGCAGAAGGTCCGCCACCAGCCGGGGATAGGCCTGGTCGATGCTCGCAAAGCCCGGTCCGTAGAGATGGAAGGCGATGACCCCGGGGATCATCATCATGAAAGGGACCATGATCTTGAAGAAACCGGACGCCAGCACGCCCTTCTGACCCTCGGCCAGCGACTGCGCACCCAGCGTGCGCTGGATGACGTACTGGTTGGTGCACCAGTAGAACAGGTTGGCGAAGATCATCCCGGTGAAGATCGTACCGAACGGCGTCGGGGATTGAGCGTCCCCGATAGCATTCAGCTTTTCCGGATGGTCGGTGAGCAGGCGGGACAGCCCCCGCGTGAAATCGCCGTCTCCCAGCGCGATCAGCCCCAGGACCGGGATCAGTATCCCGACGATGAGCAGGCCCACGCCGTTGATAGTGTCCGAAACGGCCACCGCTTTCAGGCCGCCGAAGACCGCGTAAATCGCACCTGTCACGCCGATTGCGACGATCGTGGCGACGAGCGCCGGGACATAGGCAAGACCGGTCAGGCCCGGCACGTCGAACAGGGCCATGACGGCGACCGAGCCGGAATAGAGCACGGACGGAATGGTCACGAGACCGTATCCGAGCATGAACAGGACGACGGACATCCTGCGCACGCTCTCGTCGAACCGGTCGGCCAGGAACTGGGGCAGGGTGGTGAATGCCCCGGCGAGGTAGCGCGGCAGGAAAACCAGCGCCATCGCTATGGTCGCCACCGCTGCGGTAACTTCCCACGCCATGCTCGACATGTCGTAGCCATAGGCCGATCCGTTCAGCCCGATCAGTTGCTCTGCCGAAAGATTTGTCAGCAACAGGGAGCCGGCGATAAACGTCGCGGTCAGGCCCCGCCCGGCGAGGAAATACCCCTCGCCAGTGCTGGCCGTCCCGCGCGTCCGGTACCAGCTGGCAAAGCCGACCAGCGCCATGAAGAAGATGCAGGAAAGCCCTGTGAAAAGGATGTCGCCGCCTGCCAATCGAACCCCCGCTTCACAGGCAGGTAACGAGGCCCGCCCGGTGCCCGAAGCGCTTGTCGGCTGTTCCGGCATGTGAAGTCAACACGCGGGCGCTGCGCATGGCAGGTTGTCGTCGGGCACCCCTGCGCGCTATCGGCTGGTGTGATGGAGGCGCGCGGATGAACCGTCAGGCTGAGAATTTCTATGCAGGCGACCTTTTCGGGGAGCTGCACCAGGCCGATGCCGCCATCGATGCTGCGCCTGCTCGCCTGGGCTGGAGCGATTACCTGCCGGGGCTGGTGGTGTGCAGCGTGGCATCGCTGGCCGCGGCATGGCTTGCCGAACATTACGGCTTTCCCATCATCCTGCTGGGCCTGCTGATCGGCCTCGCGATGAGCTTCATCGCCAGCGTGGAGGTCACGGCCCCGGGTCTGGATTTCGCCTCGCGGCATTTCCTTCGCGCCGGTATCGTCCTGCTGGGCCTCCAGGTCACCTTCGCGCAGGTTGCGGGGCTGGGATGGATCGCCTTTGCCGGTACGATGCTGGTCATGGCCTGTGCCTTCGCAGCGGCGATTGTCGCGGCGCGCTGGGCCCGGGAAGGGCGCGAGGCAGGCATTCTGGCAGGCGGCGCGACGGCCATCTGCGGAGCATCCGCTGCCCTCGCTCTATACGGGGTCATCGGGCGCGACAGGCTGGACCGCGCACGGTTTTCCGTCGCGCTGGTCGGTGTGGCCGTTGCCAGCGCCATCGCCATGTCGGCCTATCCTGCCATAGCGCAAGGCATCGGCCTGACGGACAAGCAGGCAGGCTTCCTGATCGGTGCATCCGTCCACGATGCCGCGCAGGCCATCGGCGGGGCCTACAGCTATTCCGACCATGCTGGCGCCGATGCGACCGTGGTGAAGCTGGCGCGGGTCGCCATGCTCGGTCCGGTGGTGGCGCTGGTCGCCCTGTGGCTGGGCCGGGGCGAGGGCGGGACCAATTCCGCCTGGCGCAAGGTTGCCATGCCCTGGTTCATCGTCGGCTTCTTCCTGCTGCTGGCGGTAAACAGCGTCGTCACCATTCCCGAGGCGCTGACAGGACCTGCCTTGACTTTATCGAAGGCGCTGCTGTTGCTCGCCGTGGTTGCCACCGCGATGCGGTCGCAGCTGGGACTGTTGATAGAAGCAGGCTGGCGAGCCCTGGTGCCCGTGGCCGTGGCAAGCTGTGCCTCATTCGTCGTAGCGCTGGCCGTGGCGATCCTGGCGATCGACTAGCGGGAAGCCGGCGCGGCAGCGCCTAGAGCGGCAGGGCGGTCGTGCTTTTCATCTCTTCCATGGAAAAGGTGGCGGTCACGTCGGCGAGGTCGGGAAAGCGGGACAGCATCCGCTGGTAGATGCGGTCGTAATCCGCAATGTCGCGGACCCGCAATTTCAGCAGGTAATCGACATCGCCCGCCATCCGGTGGCACTCGGTAATCTCGTCGATCGTTTCGACGGCCCGTGCGAACGCAGCCAGCCATGCCGGATCGTGCTGACGCGTGCGAATGGCCACGAATACGGTCGTGCCCAGACCCACGCTGGCAGGGTCGACGATTGCGACCCGGCGGGAGATGATCCCCGCCTCCTCCATCCGCTTTATCCGTCGCCAACAGGGATTGGCCGATAGCCCGACCTTGTCCCCTACGGCCTGAATGGAAAGCGTAGCGTCTTGCTGCAGGGTACCGAGGATTCGCCTATCAATGGAATCCAGTTCTACGTTTTCGAGTTTCATTGGGGTAATCTACCCGAAAATAAGGTAGGAACAATGATGTTTGGGACATAAGTCCCGACAGGGCGCGATATATTACCTTCAAATCCGCGAAGGAGGGAAAGCATGATAGTCCGCAAGTTCACCCAGCATCCGCATTCGGTCGGCGAGACCTATTGGCAGCATCTGGCCCACGCGAGCGGCTTCGGCCTGCGCATGATGGCTGGCGGTGCCGCCTGCATGCTCCACGGCCTGCTTCCCTTTCTGTTCGTGAAGACGGGCAGCAGGCAGATCGAGACCCTGCATGGCAGGATGGTGGTCAGCCGCAGCAGAATGCCCCAGCCGCTCGATTTCGTGATCTGACAGACCTGACTAGCCGCTGTTCCTCAGCGCAGTGGCAATGGCATTGATCGACAATTGGATACCTTCCGCTATCCGCTCGTCCGTCTCGCCCGCCCGGTGGCGCTTCAGCAGCTCGACCTGCAGCAGGTTGAGCGGCTCGATATAGGGCAGGCGAAGGCGGATCGAAGCGTCGAGCTTTGGCGAATTTTCCAGCAGGTAGGACTGGTCCGTCACCTCCAGCAGCACGTCATGCGTGCGGTGCCAGGCATCGCGGATCTGGGGGAAGATATGCGCGGCAAGATCGCGGTCTTCCACCAGTTCCGTGTATTGCTCGGCCAGTGCCATGTCGGATTTCGACAGGACCATCTCCAGATTGGCGAGCGTATTCGAGAAGAAGGCCCAGCCCTGCGCCATGTCCTTCAGCTGGGCCTTGTCGGAATGCGCGGTCAGCGCCTGGCCGACGCCGTACCACCCCGGCAGCATGACGCGGGCCTGCGCCCAGGAAAAGACCCAGGGAATGGCGCGCAGGTCCTCGATCGCATTGGTCGCCTTGCGGCTTGCCGGGCGCGAGCCGATCTTCAGCGTCGCGATTTCCGCGATCGGCGTCATCTGGCGGAAGAAATCGACGAAGCCGTCCGTACCGTAGACAAGGCCGCGATAGGCATCGAACGCGGTGGACGACAGCGTGTCCATGGTTTCCATGAACCCCTGGTACCGCGCATCCGGCAGCCGCTGCGGTTCCAGTGTCGCCAGCATGCTGGCCGTCGCCATCGCTTCCAGATTGGTGCGCGCGCTGTCCGCAGTGCCGAATTTCGCGGCGATGACCTCGCCCTGTTCGGTAATGCGGATGCGGCCCTGCACCGTACCCGGGGGTTGCCCGCGGATTGCCTCGAAAGCGGAGCCGCCGCCGCGGCCGACGGAGCCGCCGCGTCCATGGAACAGCTGCATCCCGACTCCGGCCTCGGCAAAGACCGGGGCCAGTGCCTCGCTCGCCTTGGCGAGGTTCCAGCACGAGGTCAGGTAGCCGCCATCCTTGTTGCTGTCGGAATAGCCGATCATCACTTCCTGGTGACCGCGTGCGCGCGCGATATGCGCGACTTCGGGCAGGGCGAAGTAATCCGCCATTACGCCCGGTGCATTCTCGAGGTCGCCGATGGTTTCGAACAGCGGGACCGCCATGATGGCTGCGTGGGGTTCGTCGCCGGAACGATAGAGACCAGCTTCGCGCAGCAGTACGTGGACTTCCAGCAGGTCGGACACGGTTTCCGCCATGGATACGACATACTGGCTGATGCATTCGGGGCCGAGAAGGCGGTGCGCCTCGGCGGCAGCGTCGATGATAGCGAGCTCGCCGGTCGTCTCTTCGGAATACTCGCTCCACGGCGATCGAAGCGGGCGGCCGCCTGCCAGTTCCTCGCGCAACAAGGCGATGCGCGCCGGTTCGTCGAGATCGAGGTAATCGTCCTGCACGCCCGCCGATTTGAGCAGTTCCGCAACGACCCGCTCGTGCACGGCGCTGTTCTGCCGCATGTCGAGTGTCGCCAGGTGGAAGCCGAAAGTGCGGACGCTGCGAATGAGCCGGCCGAGCGCGCCCTGCGACGCCAGCGTCTCCCCGCCGAGACCGGCAAGAGCGCGTGCGAGCGTCCTGAGGTCTGCGGAGAACTCGGCGGGGCCGTCATACGGCTCGCCATCTCCGATCGGCGGACGGGCGGGCTTCTTGCCGACCAGCCGTTCATAGGTGGCGGACAACCGGTTGTAGATGCCGATGATGGCGCGGCGATAATGCTCGTCCGAACGGTGCGCGGATGTGTCGCCGCTGGCATCGGCGAGCGCGCGCACTTCGGGCGCGATGTCGGCAAGCTCGCTCGAAATGGACAGTTCGGAACCCAGTTGATGCAGGGCATCGAGGTAATGGGTCAGGACCGTGTCGGCCGCCCCCCGCTGGGCATAGCGCAGCGAATCTGCGGTCACGAACGGATTGCCGTCGCGGTCGCCGCCGGTCCAGCTTCCCAGCCTCAGGAAGCTGTCCGGACGTTCGCCCAGCACCTTTTCCCACTGGCCGTAAAGCCCGGGCAGGACCGGCAGGAAGACATCGCGCATGAAGGCGAGTGCATTGTCCACCTCGTCGGTGACGCCCAACCGTTCGCGGCGAAGGGTGCGGGTGCGCCAGAGCAGGGCGATTTGCCGCACGATGGCTTCGGCGACGTCATCGCCTTCGGGGGTGGTCGTCGCGCCGGTATCGCGCATCTGCATCAGTTCGGCGATACGGGCGCGGTGATCAATCACGCTCTTGCGCCGGACTTCGGTCGGGTGCGCGGTCAGGACGGGTGCGATCAGGGCATCGTCCAGCATGGCCAGGATATCGGCCGTGGAAACGCCGTGATCCTTCAGTTCATCCACTGCGGAGGCGAATTCGATCTTGGTATCGACCATCACGCCCTCGCGGTCTTCCGCGAGGTTTGCGAGCATGGAAAACAGGCCGAAACCACGAACGAAGGACAGCGTGTC
Organism: Altererythrobacter sp. MTPC7; assembly: GCF_042851395.1. NCBI lineage: Bacteria > Pseudomonadati > Pseudomonadota > Alphaproteobacteria > Sphingomonadales > Erythrobacteraceae > Altererythrobacter > Altererythrobacter sp. MTPC7. The sequence continues at coordinate 18,835 of NZ_BTGS01000002.1, forward strand.
GTCCAGCCCCAGCCGGTCGAGGCCGAGATCGGTCGGCGTTTCGCCGCGATGCCGTTCGACACTGGCGGAACGGATGCGTTCGGTGTGCTCGAACAGATCCTGCCCCCCGTGTTCGCGGATCACGTCTCCCAGCAGCTTACCGAGATAGCGGATGTCCGGGTTCTGCTGGATGGCGGGACGGGAGGGGGCATTCATTCGTGTTCGCTCCAATAGGCCGCGGCTGCGCCGTAGAGGCCCGGTTGTGGGTGGACGATCAGCTTGACCGGGATACTGGCCATGAGCGCGGCGAAGCGGCCCTTGGCCTCGAACCGCTCGGCAAAGCCGGATCGGGGCAGGTGTTCGCGCAGGCGGTAGCCGAGACCGCCGGCAATGACGACGCCCTGGAAGCCGCCCTGGGCCAGCGCGATGTCGCCCGCGACGCTTCCGAGCGACAGGCAGAACCGGTCCAGTGCAGCGGCGGCAAGGCTGTCCTGCCCGCTCATCGCCAGTTTCCAGGTCTCGACATCGTCCAGTTCCGGAATGGCCCGGTTTTCCATCCGCGCCAACGTGGCGTGGATGTCGACGATGCCCGGGCCCGAGACTACGCGCTCGATCGACACGCGGTTGTGACGGCGGCGCAGGCGGGCGAGAATGGCGTCCTCGATGCTGTCGAGCGGGGCAAAGTCGATATGGCCGCCTTCGGTCGACTGGACGTGATAGCCGCCATTCCAGCGCCTGAGATGCGCCACGCCGAGGCCGGTTCCAGGGCCGAGCACGCTGATCGTTCCCTCGCCCTGCAGCGGGCCTTTGGGGCCCGAGAGGTGGACCAGTTCTTCGTCCGGCGCGCGGGCGACGGCATGGGCTACCGCGGCGAAATCGTTGACCACCGTCCAACTGGATACGCCCAGCTTGCTTTCGATGAGGGCAGGCCGGATCACCCAGGGATTGTTGGTGAAGCGGATGACATCCCCGCCGACGGGTCCGGCAATGGCAAGCGAGACGGCATCGGGCAGCGTGCCGCCACGGCGTTCGCGGAAATCTTCCAATGCGGTCTGGAAACTGGCGTGATCTTCCGTCGCCAGCGTGACGGGCTCGTCCAGTTCTATGCTGCCATCCGCGCTGCGCGAGGCGATGGTGAAGCGAGCATGCGTGCCGCCGATATCGACTGCGACCAGCGTGTCTTCGCTCACAATCCCGCCTCTTTCAGCATGGCACTGCCGCCCTGTTCGGCGGGGTCGCTATGCCGGCGCATTATGGCAAAGAGTTCGCGCCCGGTCCCCCATTCCTCTGCCGGCGGCGCGGCCTGTTCGCGCGCGGCCCATTCGGCCTCGTCGACCTTTGCCTGCAACGTGCCCTCGCGAGCGCAGACCCTGACGATGTCGCCATCGCGCAGCTTGCCCAGCGGGCCTTCGTGCCACGCTTCCGGAGAGCAATGGATGGCAGAGGGAACCTTGCCGCTGGCCCCGGACATGCGGCCATCGGTGACGAGAGCAACGTGATAACCCCGGTCCTGCAGGACGCCCAGCGGCGGCATCAGTTTGTGCAGTTCGGGCATGCCGTTGGCAGCAGGACCCTGGAACCGCACCACGACAACCACGTCGCGGTCCAGTTCGCCCGCCTTGAAAGCCTCGCCCACCGCGTTCTGTGTCTCGAACACGCGGCACGGGGCCTCGATCGTCCGGTGTTCTTCCTGCACGGCGCTGGTCTTCATCGTGGCGCGGCCCAGATTGCCATGGAGCAGGGCGAGGCCGCCATCGCCCTGGAAAGGATCGGATACCGGTTTCAGCAAGCTTTCGTCGTGGCTTTCCTGTGCGGCCGGTTTCCACACCAGTGCATCGTCTTCCATGAAGGGTTCCTGCGCCCCCTCCATCAGCGACGCGCCATAGACCGTCATGATGTCGGGATGGGCGAGACCGGCATCCAGCAATTCGCGAATGACGTAAGGCATTCCGCCGGCCGCGTGGAAAAAATTGATGTCGCCCGCGCCGTTGGGATAGACGCTCGCGATCAGCGGGACGACCCGGCTGAGCGCGTCCATATCGTCCCAGTCCACCACGATGCCCGCCGCGCGCGCGATGGCGGGAATGTGGATCACGTGGTTGGTCGATCCCCCGGTGGCGAGAAGGCCCACCACCGCGTTGACGATCGCCTTTTCGTCGATGCACCGGCCCAGCGGGCGGTAATCGGCGTTTTCCTGTCCGTCCTGCGTCCAGCCGATCTCGGTCACGCGGTGGGTCGCTGCCCGGGTCAGTTCCTGCCGCAGCTTTGCGCCGGGATTGACGAAGCTGGAGCCGGGCAGATGAAGCCCCATCATCTCCATCATCATCTGGTTGGAATTGGCCGTGCCGTAGAAGGTGCAGGTGCCCGCGCCGTGATAGCTGGCGCTTTCCGCCTCCAGCAATTCCTCGCGGCCGACCTTGCCCTCGGCATAGAGCTGGCGGACGCGGATCTTTTCCTTGTTGGCGAGGCCCGACGGCATGGGTCCTGCCGGCACGAGGATGGTCGGCAGGTGGCCGAAGCGCAAGGCACCGATCAGCAGGCCGGGCACGATCTTGTCGCAAATGCCCAGCAGCAGCGCGCCTTCGAACATTCCATGGCTCAGCCCGACCGCCGCGCTCATCGCGATCACATCGCGGCTGAAGAGGGACAGCTCCATGGAGTCCTGCCCCTGCGTCACTCCGTCGCACATGGCAGGAACGCCGCCTGCGACCTGCGCCGTCGCGCCGCGTTCGCGGGCGGCGATCTTGATCTGCTCGGGGTAGCGTCCGTAGGGCTGGTGGGCGCTCAGCATGTCGTTGAAGGCAGTGACGATGCCGATATTCATGGCGTGACCGCCGCGGATCGTGGGCTTGTCTTCTCCGCTGGCAGCAAATCCGTGGGCAAGATTGCCGCAGGACAGGTTCGGCCTGTGAACCCCCTGGTCGCGTTGGCGGTCGATCAGGTCCAGATAGCGGGAGCGACCGTCCCTCGATCGCGCGATGATCCGGTCGGTGACCTTTGCAACAGTGTCGTTGATGGCAGTCATATTACTCATTCCAGCTGACCCCGTCCCTCTCCGTCAGGGCGATGGCGGCGCTGGGGCCCCATCCGCCCGAACCGTAGGACTTGGGCTCCATGTTTTCCTTCGCCCAGGTTGACCGGATATCGTCGATCCAGCGCCATTGGGCCTCCACCTCGTCGCGCCTCACGAACAGGGTGGGATCGCCGTCGATCAGGTCCAGCAGCAGGCGCTCATAGGCGATCCTGCGACGCGCGCGGCTGAACGCCTGAGTGAGCGACAGGTCGAGCGGCACCTCGCGCAAGGTCACGCCGTCGCGGTCCATGCTGGGCTTCTTCGCCATGACCATCAGGCGGACATATTCCTCCGGTTGCAGGCGGATGACCAGCCGGTTGGCATTCAGCCTGCCGCCGCGCTCTGCAAAGATATTGTGCGGCACGCATTTGAACTGGATCACGATTTCGCTGCGGCGTTCGGCCATGCGCTTGCCCGTGCGCAGGTAGAAGGGCACACCCTGCCAGCGCCAGTTGTCGATATGGGCTTTCAGCGCGACGAAGGTTTCGGTGTCGGACGCCTCGCCAAGATCGTCTTCGTAGCTTTCGACCGCGTTTCCGGCGACCGCGCCGCTGCCATACTGGCCGCGCACCATTTCGGCGGGCTTCACCGGGCGCAGTGAACGCAGCACCTTCACCTTTTCGTCGCGCACGCTGGTCGCGTCGAATTCCGCCGGGGCCTCCATCGCGGTAATCGCCAGCAATTGCAGCATGTGGTTCTGCACCATGTCGCGCAGCGCACCGGTGTCGTCGTAGAAGCCGTGCCGGCCCTCCAGCCCCACCGTTTCGCTGACGGTGATCTGCACGTGCTCGATCCCGCCTGCATTCCACAGCGGTTCGAACATCATGTTGGCAAAGCGCAGCGCCATCAGGTTCTGGACCGTCTCCTTGCCCAGGTAATGGTCGATGCGGAAAATCTGGTCTTCGTCGAAAGCGCTGGCAACCGCATCGTTGATGACGGCAGAGCTGGCGAGATCGTTGCCGAGCGGCTTTTCCAGGCCGATGCGGACGTGTGGCCCCGTCAGGCCGGCATGTTTCAGCCCCTTGATGGTGGGTTCGAACAGGAATGGCGCGGTCGAGAGGAAGATCGACAATCCGCCGGAAATATCGCCAAGTTTCGCGGCGAGGTCGTCGAACCCCTCCAGCGTGGAGGCGTCGAGCGGCTGGTATTGCAGGCGTTCGAGGAAGCTTGCGATACTGCCGGAATCCCTGCGGTCTTCTGGCAGGTATTCCTCCAGCGCTTCCTTCGCGAAGTCCCGGAACCCCTCATCGTCGAGTTCGCTGCGGGCCGTGCCCGTGATCCGCAGGTCTGCGTCGATCAGCTCGTCTTCATGCAGGGCGAACAGGGATGGCAGCAGCATCCTCTTCGCAAGGTCGCCGGTCGCCCCGAACAGCAGCAGGCTTGTCGAAGGCTTCAGGGAATTGGCAGCGGAAATGGCGCGGCTCCTCTCGTGCACGGATGTGATCGGTCTGCGATAAACACCTATCGCTTGCCATGGAAATACGAATGCGGCGGCGAAGGGTGCCCGCCCTCCTACCCTTGCGGCAGGGAGGGGAAATTCTGCGCGCAGGCATCCAGCATGGCGGCGACTGCCTGCCGGTCGGCAATCCGGACGCTTTCGGGCACGGGCTGCATCTTGTCGGGGGAAGGGAAGGTGCCATAGCCTGCGTACAGGCAGTGCCAGCTGGCATTGGCGTAATAGCTGCGGCCGCCATAGGCGCGCTCGTTCGCCTCGCGCATGTCGCCGTGACGGAACCAGGCCGTCATCATTGCTTTCAGCCCGTCGGAAAGATCGTCGTTGGCGGCATTGTCGCGCCAGTACTGCGTATCGGTCCGCTGGTTCAGGCGGTAATGCGCGACGATGTAATCGCGAATGCCGTCATAGCGTGCAGCGATCGAGGCGTTGAAGGCGTCGCGGTTCCCCGGGCCGAACCCGCCCTGTTCATAGGCGCTGGCGAATTCCAGGGCAGTGACGATGACGATGTGCAGGGCCGTCGCCTCCAGCGGCTCGAGGAAACCCTGCGCCAGTCCTGCGGCAAGGCAGTTTCGGGTCCAGCTGTTCTCGACCCGGCCAACCTTCATGTCGAGGAACCGCGCCTCGGTCTCTTCTGCGGCAGGTCCGAGTGCAGCTCGCAATTCCGCTTCCGCCTCGGCATCGCCGGTATGGCGCGAGCTGAAGACATATCCATTGCCTACGCGGCTGGTGAGAGGGATGGACCAGCGCCAGCCACTCTTCATCGCGATGGCGTCCGTCCGGGGTTTGTATCCGCCCTGATGCGGCGTCGGCATGACCACGGCGCGGTCGTTGAACAAATTGCCGGAAAATGCGCAGAACGGCGTACCCAACCGCCCCTGTGCGATCACACTGCGAAAGCCGGAGCAGTCCACGAAAAGGTCGCCCTCGATCCTCTCGCCTCCATCGCACAGCAACGCAGCGACGTCGCCTTCCGGCCCCATCTCGATCTCGCTGACGGTCAGCGGTCGATGGACGATGCCGCGCGCGGTACCCCATTCGCGCAGGAATTGGCCCAGGCGATGCGAATTGAAGTGGTAGCCGTAGCTGGGCGCGAAGGGAAAACTGGCGTTCGCTTGCGGTGATTTCCCGCGCGAGGCTAGGACGGTCGCAAGGAACCAGTCGTCCGGGTGTGCAGGGGCATCGAACCCGCGCCGTGCGGCGGCGCAGTTGGCGACGAACCCCGGTTCGCTATGCAGGTCGACGGGGCCGGGGAAGGGGTGGAAATAGCTTTCGTAACCTGGGCGCTCGCTCCAGCCGGAGAACCGGATGCCCAGCTTGTAGGTCGCCTCGCACGGGGCCATCCATTCGTCCTCGGCAATGCCGAGATGGTCGAAGAATGCCTTCAGCTGCGGCGTAGAACCCTCGCCAACGCCGATGATCCCGATCTGCGGACTTTCGACGACGGTTACATGGCCCCCGCGCTGCCCCCAGGCGTGGTGGAGGAGGCAGGCGGTGATCCAGCCCGCGCTGCCCCCGCCAAGGACCACCACGCGGGGCGGCATGCCGGACGCGGCGTGCGCGCCAGGGCCGTCCCTGCTCACTCCTGGGGGACCAGCCGCATGGCAAAGCCGCCGCCGGGGGCGAGGCGCACGGTATAGGTGTCGTCCGATGTCAGCATGACGGTATCGTAGGCGATATCGTGCCGGTCCTCTGTCAGATAGGTCGCATCCGGCCCGTCCTTCCACACCTGCGCTTCGTACACGACGCCATCTTCCAGCACATCCAGGGGCAGGTCGACCGTCCGCTGCATCGCATCGTTCACGCCGCCCAGATACCAGTCCTCGCTGGCCCGGTCCTTGCGCGCGAAGATCGCGTAATCGCCCACTTCGCCTGCGATAAGGTGGCTTTCCGCCCAATCGGCGGGGACCTGCTTGATGAAATCCAGTTCCCGCTGATGGGCTTCCAGGCTTTCGATGAAGTCGGCGGCCATCTGGATCGGCGAATAGATGGCGAGATAAAGGCCGAGCTGTTTCGCCAGCGTCGATGCGATCGGCACGTCCTGGTCGCCCTTCAGCGAAAGGACTCCCGGCGTGTAGTCCATCGGGCCGGACAGCATGCGGGTATAGACCAGCGTCGGATCATGTTCCGGACCGTTGTTGAACGGCCCCCACGCATTGTATTCCTGCCCCCGCGCGCCTTCCCGGGCGACCCAGTTGGGATAGGTGCGCCTGAGGCCTGTATCCTTTACCGGCTCATGCGGGTTGATGGCGATCCGGCGCTTTGCCGCTTCTTCCACCACCAGCTGGTGATGCTGCACCTGCCGCTGCCCATCGTGCCATTCGAACAGTTCGGTATTCTCGTCGCACGGATCGGCGATGTCCGCATTGCAGGACACGATCCCCCCGGCATCCTCGACATAGCCGGTCTTGATCCAGTCGATGCCGAGGCTTTCGTAAAGGTCGAGCGCGTCGCCCAGCTGTTTTTCGTAATTGGCGATGTTCCCGCTGGTTTCATGGTGTCCGATGATCCGAACCCCCTTCGAGCGGGCATACGCGGCTACGTCTTCGAGGTCGAAATCGGGATAGTCGTGCGTGAAGCTGAATTCGCGGCCATTGTTGAACCAGTCGCCATCCCAGCCGATGTTCCAGCCTTCGATCAGGACGCCGCGAAAGCCATGCTCGGCGGCGAAATCGATATACTCCTTCGCGCGCTCGGTCGTCGCACCGTGACGGTCGCTGGTGCCCCAGGTCCAGCGATTGGAGATCATGCCCCACCAGATACCGATATATTTCGCCGGCTCCACCCATGCGACATCGCCCAGCCTGTTAGGCTCGTTGAGGTTCAGTTCCAGGTCGTTCTCGACCAGGTCGGCAGCCTCGTCGCCGATGCGGATGGTGCGCCAGGGCGTCGTGAAAGCGCCCTCGCGCACGACCTTCGCACCGCGGCTGGACGGGGCCAGCATGGCGCGAAAGCGCTGCCCTTCCATCCGGCGCAGCCACATACCGGAATAATCCACCAGCGCCGCTTCGTGGAACGACAGGTGCGTCCCGTCGTCCAACCGCATGGTCATGGGCGTATGGGCAATCGACACCGCGTCGACCGGCGTTTCCTGGTACACCATTTCGTACCGGTTCCAGTCGCCGCCCGGTATCCACCACGCGGTGCCCGGCGATGCGATATTGAACTCGGTGAGTTCATTCGTGATGTTCCATACCGGCTGGTCCGGATCGTCCGGGAATTCATAGCGAAAGCCCACGCCGTCATCGAATACCCGCATCCGGACGGTCAGTGCGCGGTCGGCAGTATTGCGCGTCTCGCGAAACGTGACAGCCAGCTCGTTGTGATGGTCGCGTACGAAGCGGCGTTCGCCCCATGGCTGCTCCCAGGTGCCGTCATGACTGTCGCGTGCCTCGCTCTCGACCACGAAGTTGCGGCGCATCATCTCGGCATCGCTGAAGGTGAAGCCCAGGTCGCTTTCGGCGATGATTTCCTTGCCATCGCGTGTGACGCGGTAGAACGGCACGCCGTCGCCATCGACGTCCATTTCGGCCACGATGCGGCCATTGGGCGAAGCGACTTCGGCAGCGGCCAGGGGCGCGGCCAATGCGCCAAGGGCAATGGTGGCAAGAAGGCGTGTCATAGCTCGGTCTCCAGGAACAGGGCGGCATGGCCCGGCAGGGTGTCGGATGATGCGCCGTTGACGGCCAGCAGGATACGGCCCGCGGCATCGATCGCGACCGGGTCGGGCGAGAGGTTGAACAGGCAGCGGACCTGCGTACCCCGACATTCCCGGACGAGGTCCAGCAGCGAGCCTGCAGCCTCGCACGACCGCACGTCTCCGTGGTGGAGGGCCGGGGCGGCATTGCGCAGCGCCAGCACCTCACGCGTGAAAGAAAGGAGAGAGCCGTCGTCAGCGTTCTGGACATCGACGGCCCTCGCGACGTTTTCCTCGCCATGCGGCAGCCATGGCTGGTCCGCTCCGAACCCGGCAGAAGGCGCGCCCGCTTCCCACGGCATCGGGGTGCGCGCACCGTCGCGCGAGAGGGTCAGCGGCCAGTTGGCGATGGCTTCGGGATCGTGCAGCTGGTCGAAGGGGATGTCGACCTGGGTCAGCCCCAGCTCTTCGCCCTGCCACAGGATGATATTGCCGCGCAGGGACGCGAGGAGAGCGATCTTCAGCCGGGCAAAGGCGTGGCGGTGTTCCGGAGCACACCAGCGGGACAGTGCCCGCGGTGCGTCATGGTTCTCGAACGCCCAGCTGGGCCAGCCAGCCCCTTCCTCGCCGGACCACTGCGCCAGCGCGCCGCAGACCAGGCCGGGGGTCAGCCGGTCGGCATAGAGGAAATTGAAACCGTAGGCGGAATTGAGATGCGTATCGCCCTTCGTGAACGCCTTCATCTCTTCCTCCGCATCGTCTCCGCCGACCTCCGCGACAGTGAAGATGGCATCGTAGCGGTCGGTCAGCCGGCGCATGCGGGCGATGAAGCCCGGAATATCGGGGTGGGACTGGTTGTAGACGCGCCGCTGGAAATCGAACGGCCTCGTTCGCGGCTTGTCGCTGGGCGGGGCGGGGGGATTATCGCGCAGCTGCGGGTCGTGCATGAGGAAATTTAGCGCATCCACGCGAAAGCCGTCGACGCCCCTGTCCAGCCAGAACTGCATGGCCGACAGCAGGGCGTCCTGCACATCGGGATGGTGTCCGTTCACCTGCGGCTGGCTGCTGAGGAAATTGTGCATGTAATACTGGCCGCGCCGCGCATCCCAGGTCCATGCCGGCCCGCCGAAGACCGATTGCCAGTTGCTGGGCGGCGTTCCGTCTGGCCTGGCATCGGCCCAGACATACCAGTCTGCCTTCGGATTATCGCGGCTGGCGCGGCTTTCACGGAACCACGGATGTTCGTCCGAAGTGTGCGAATACACCTGGTCGATCAGGACTTTCAGGCCCAGGTCGTGCGCGCGCGCAACCATCGCGTCGAAATCGGCCAGGGTCCCGAACAGCGGATCGACGTCGCAGTAATCGGCCACGTCATATCCGAAATCCCGCATGGGCGAGGTAAAGAAGGGCGACACCCAGATGGCATCGACACCCAGCGACGCGACATGATCCAGCCGGCTGGTAATGCCCGGCAAATCGCCCACGCCGTCGCCATCGGAATCCATGAAGCTGCGGGGGTAGATTTGGTAGATTGCCGCGCCCTGCCACCAAGGCAGGTCTTCCTGCGTCGCGGACACCGGGCCTTGCATGCTGAGACTGGCCATCGATCAGTCTGCCCCGCTCGTCAGCGTGCAGGCGGTATAGCCGAGGGCCGGCAGGTCGATCCGCAGGCTGCCGCGCGCTGCCAGCGAGAGAGGGCACTGTCCCATCAGCGCCGATACGCCGGTGGCACCGTAATCGACTTCGACATGGCGGGTAATCGGCGCGTTCGAGGTGTTGAAAGCGACGAGCACCCGCTCACCCGACGCAGGATCGTGCCGTTCCACGGCCAGCAGGCCAGGACCTTCGTGATCAAAGGCGCGCACCACGGTCGTACCGCGCATCAGGGCAGGGCTGGAAAGGCGGACCTCGGCAAGAGCCGCGATCAGTTCGTACAGCGGATGACGTGTGTCGAAATTGTCCTGCGCGGTGGTCGCATCCGTGCCCAGCAGGTCGTTGTCGTTGTAGACGTCGGTGCGACTGGGGAACATGTCCTCGCGCGCCAGCTGGTCGTTGCCGTCGCTGACGAAGCCCTGTTCGTCGCCGTAATAGATGGTCGGCACGCCGCGCAGGGTGAACATCATGGCATGACCCAGCATGACGCGGGCCAGGATCTCGTCTTCGTCCGCCCCTTCCGCATGGCTTCGCACAAACATGGAAAACCGCCCCATATCGTGATTGCCAAGGAACGTCGGCAGGCCCGGCGCCGTGTCGGCCCCGCCGGGATAGACCGCGTCCTGTTCCATCAGGTCGGCCATCATGGACGGCGCGCTTTTTCCGCCGGCGACTTCCTGTGCAGCGGCTGCGAAGCCGAAGTCCAGGGTGTAGGGCAGGCCCGACTTCGCCATGATTTCCGCGCCCAGCGGCTGGACCGGATTGCTCCAGTACACTTCGCCGAAGGCGTGGAAATTGGGAATGCCGGTGGCTGCGGCGCGGGCCTTGATGGCAGGCACGAATTGCTGCCAGAATTCGGGGTTCACGTGCTTCGCGGTGTCGATGCGGAATCCATCGATACCGAATTCGTCGATCCAGCCGCCGAAGATATCGATCATGCCCTGGACCACGCGCGGATGCTCCGTGAACAGGTCGTCCAGCCCGACGAAATCGCCATAGACGCTGCTTTCGCCGACCCACGCGCTGTCGCCGCGATTGTGATAGTAGATCGGATCGTTCAGCCAGGCCGGGACCTTGATGTCCTTCTCTGCTTCCGGGACGACGGGCGTGTAGGCATAGGCCGGGTCGGCAAGCGCGGCCCAGTTCGCCGCGGCCGGATCATCGTCGCCGCCGAAGCCGGGATTGATCGGCGCGCCATCTGTCCCGCCGCGCGTGGAATAGGGATATTCGCCCTTGCTGCGATAGTCGTATTCGTTCTCCGCATAGCGGATCACATCGGCGGTGTGGTTGGTGATGATGTCCATGTAGACTTTCATCCCGCGCGCATGCGCCGCGTCGACGAAGGCCTTGAATTCGGCATTCGTGCCGAAATGCGGATCGACCCGGGTAAAATCGGTCACCCAGTATCCGTGATAGCCCGCACTGAGAGAGCCCGGATTGCCGGGATCGCCCTGGACGGGCTTGTTCTTGAAAATGGGCGCGAACCAGATCGCCGTGACGCCCAATCCTTGGATATAATCGAGCTTTTCGGTCAGCCCCTTCAAGTCGCCGCCGTGATACCAGCCCTTGTGGGTCGGATCGTAGCCGCTGGCGAGCCTGTCCGGCCCATAGCCGCCGTCGTCATTGGTGGTATCGCCATTGGCGAAGCGGTCGGGCAGGACGAAATAGATGACCTCGTCCGTGACCGGGCGGGCGCGGAAATCCTGCGCTGTACCTGATACCGGGCCTTGCGCTGCAATTTGTACGGGCGGCGGCGTGCCGGCGCAGGCGGGGAGGGCAAGCCCGGTACTGGCGGCCAGCAGGAGAGCGGCTTTGCGGATCATGCGGATTTCCTCTGCGAATGGTCGATGACGGCGCGCAGGAAATCTGCGTGGTCTGCCATGGATTGGACGGTCTGCCGATTGCGGGATGCGATCCGCTCCAGCATCGCGGAAAGCTGCGCGGCAGGCATCTGGTCCGCGATCGGGTTGTAGCGGCCGGGGACGACGCCCTGTCCCGTCAGGACCTGCAGCCAGCCCGGTTCGGTGAACAATTCCTCGTGTTCACGGTGGATCGTGCCGCTGGCCCTGTAGAGAGCGATTTTTGCCGCCAGCGTCTCGGGGATTTGCATGGCCCTGCAGCGATCCCAGAACGGTTCCGAGGTCCTGCCATTTGCGACATAATGCAGGATCAGGAAGTCGCGAATACGCTCCCACTCGAACCGGGCCTGCCGGTTGAACTCGTCCCTGACAGCCTCTTCGCATGCCTTTCCGGGAAGCATCTGGAGAAGGCGTGCGATGGACGACTGGATCAGGTGGATGGATGTCGATTCCAGCGGCTCCATGAAGCCTGCGGCGAGGCCGAGAGCAAGGCAGTTGCGTTCCCACTGACGCGTTCGCATGCCGGTCCTGAAGTGCAAGGTGCGGGGCTGGCCCAGCGGCTCGCCATCGATAGCGCCCAGAAGAATCGCAGTGGCCTCGTCCTCGCTCATGAACTCGCTGCTGAAGACATGGCCGTTGCCGATCCGGTGCTGCAGCGGGATGCGCCACTGCCAGCCCGCCTTGCGCGCGATTGCCCTTGTATAGGGCGTCAGATCGCCTGCAGAGGCGCAGGGCACCGCGACGGCACTGTCGCAAGGGAGCCAGTGCGACCAGTCCTCGAACCCGGTGCCGAGCGTTTCGCCCAGCAGGAGCGAGCGAAAGCCTGTGCAATCGAGGAAGAAGCCGCCTTCCACCCGCGTGCCATCTTCCAGCACTAGCGCTGCAATGTCGCCGGTATCGCCATCGCGTTCGACAGCGGCGATCGCGCCTTCGACCCGCCGCACCCCGCGCTCTTCGGAATAGCGGCGCAGCATCGCGGCATAGAGCCCGGCATCGAAGTGATAGGCCCAGGGCAGGTCGGGCGCAGGCTGGCCCGGCTCTGCCCGGAAGAACTGCATTCTTCCGCTGCGCGCCGCGACATCGTTGAGGCAATAGTCGGCAAGCGGCCCGGCTTGTCCTTCCGCGCGGGCGCGCAGCCAGTAATGGTGGAACGGAAGGACGCCGGAAGGATGGCCCACGGACCCGAAAGCGTGAAGGTAGCTTGCCCCTTCGCCGGACCATCCGTCGAATGCGATGGCAAGCTTGAACGTGCCCTTCGTCTCGCGCAGGAACTTGCCTTCATCGATGCCGAGTGCCGCGTTGAAAAGGCGGATCTGCGGAATGGTCGCCTCGCCCACGCCGACCGTACCGATGGCATCGCTTTCGACCAGGACGATTTCGCGCCCCGAGAAGCGCGCAAGCGTGGCAGCCGCCATCCACCCGGCGCTGCCGCCGCCGGCAATCACTATCGGGGGTAGGGCAGGATTGGGCACGCTCACATCTCCCTTATCGCCCCGTCATCATCAGTGGGGCAACCGCCAGGCCGACAAACAGCGTCGCCGGCATGGCAGGGCGAACGGCGGATGGAGAGGCCCCCGCGACCCGCGAGAGGCCCCTCCATCCGGCAGGCTTCAGAACTTGTAGGTGAAGCCTGCGAGGAACCGGCGACCGTATTCCTGGTAGTCGATGACCGCTTCGGGAACCGGTACGTCGAATTGCGACACGAAGGGCTGGTTGGTCAGGTTCTGGCCCTGCAGGTAAATCGACAGGCCATCGAGCGCGCCGCCTTCGAAATCATAGCCGATCTGGGCGTCGATGATGGTCTCGGCCCGCGCACGGCGTCTCGTGGGCGATCCGCCGAAGCCGGTGAAGTCGGCCAGGAAGGAGGAGCGGTGACGCACGCTGCCGCGGGCGTTGAAGCCGGCCTTCTCGTAGTAGGCAGTGCCGTTGGCGACCCATTTCGAGTAACCCGGGATGACCGCTTCGTCGCCATTCGCGTTCTCCACCTTGGAGTCCGTCCAGCCGAGGCCGCCGGTCACGCCGAACCCGTCCAACGCAGGCGTGATGATATCCAGCGGGAAGACGATGGACGCCTCTGCCCCGTAGAAATCCCCGCCGCCCGTATTGGTGGGTGCATCCAGCAGGCCGATCTGCGTCGCCACGGGCTGGCCCGCCGGGTCCGGGAAGGCCGAGTAATCGAACACGAAGCGCGCGCGGTCGATATAGCTCTTGATGTCCTTGTAGAAGAACTGGAGCGCGACCACGCCCTGGCCCCCGCCGCCGAAATACTTCTCGATATTGAAGTCGACGGCGTTGGCGCGGTACGGACGCAGCAGCGGGTTGCCGCCGCCGCCGCTGATGAAGGGCGCAACTCCGGTCGGGCTTTCCGAGGGATTAATATTGATGCCGTAGCCGATGGCAACGCGCAGGTCGTCCAGGCGCGGGCGCTGGATCTGGCGGCTGGCGGCAATGCGGAACACCCAGTCGCTGTCGAGCCGAAGCGACAGGTTGGCCGACGGCAGGACGTCCCAGTAACTGTCACCCAGAGAGACGTTGACCTGCTGGCCGCCTGCGAAGGCTAGGCCGGAGGATGTCTGGTCGGTCTGGATCGCCTGAACCCCTATATTGCCGGTCAGGATGCCGGCACCCAGCTGCTGGTCGATATCCAGCTGGCCGTAGATGGTCATCAGGTCTTCGCTGATGCGGAAGGCCTTGGCCGGGATGTCGTTCGACAGGTTACGGTCGAGCACCAGTTCGCCCGAGGCGATGATGTCGCGTGCATCGTAGCTGACGATGGGCCCCAGGCCCAGGTAGTCGAGATCGGTATTGCGCAGCAGGAACTGGTCCGGAATGGCGATTTCGGTCAGGCCGCCGCGCGGCTGTACGAAGAATTCGTCCGGCGTCAGGCTCTTGTCGCGATTGGTATAGGACAGGCCGAACAGCACCTTGCTGACGAAGCCGTCCAGTTCGCGCGAGATACCCACGCGGTACTGCTTCAGCTCGTCCTCGATGATGCGGTTATTGTAATAGCCCGCCTGAACGCGGCTGCCGCCCCAGCCGAGCGGGTCGGTCAGGACGATCTGCGTGGGGTCGCTGTAATCGAGCGACGGCTGGAAGCTGGTGCCGTTGCGGTCGGACTGGAAACCGATCGTATCGGTCGCCCCGACGCCTGCATTATATCCGGTGCCCGAATAGCTTTCGATGCTCAGTTCGTTTCGATCGGTGCGAGAATAGCCGAAATCGACGAAGGCGTTCCATCCGTCGCCATTGTCGTATTCCAGGTTCAGCCCGCCGGAATAGAGGTCGGCCTGGCGCTGGAAGATGTCGTTGCGGATGACGCCCTCGACATTCTCGAACGTGCCGGACGACGCGAACTCGCCGAATTCGGTGTCCACGGTGGTGGCGGTCGAGGGATCGAACGTGGTGCCGAAGGCCCCGAAGCCCAGGGGAAGCTCGATGCCGCGCTTCGACTGGTCATCGTCGAAATTGGAATAGAACGCATCGGTGGTCAGCGTCAGGCTGTCCGTGAAGTCGATCTCCAGCGTACCGGACACGCCGATGCGTTGCAGCTGTGTCGAGGTCACGAAGCTTTTCGAACCACCGATGACGAAGGGCGAACCCGGCTCGCCGCTGCCGGCATAGCCCCAGGCGTTAAATTCCTGCAGCTGGTACGGCTCGTCGGTATAGGCGGCGGACAGCGCGATGCCGACCGTGTCATCCGCGAACTGGTCGACATAGGTGCCGTTCACGCGGAAGCCGAATTCCTTGGACCCTGCGTTGAGCGCGCCGAGATCGGCGTAGGATCCCTTCGCGCCGATCGCCAGGATGCGCTCTCTCTGGTCGAGCGGGCGGATCGTGCGGACATCGATCGTGCCGACCAGGCCCTGGCCGACAAGCGAGGCGCTCGGCGTCTTGTAGACGACCACCTGGTTGACGACTTCGGAAGGATACTGGTCGAATTCGATCGCGCGGTTGTCGCCGGTCGACGTCTGCTCGCGTCCGTTCAGCAGGGTTTGCGAGAAATCGGGGCCGAAGCCACGAATGGCGATCACGTTGGCACGGCCGTTCAGGCGCTGCGACGTGACGCCGGGCAGACGGGCAATGGATTCGCCAATGGAGTCGTCCGGCAGTTTGCCGATGTCCTCGGCAGTGACAGATTCCAGGATCAGGTCGCTGCGGCGCTTCTCGTTGACTGCGCTTTCCAGCGAGGCGCGAAAGCCGCGGACCACGATGACTTCGTCGCCGTCCTCGTCTCCTTGCGGGGCCGCTTCCGGCGATTCGGCGTCCTGTGCCATCGCAGCCTGCGGTGCAGCGGCCAGTGCGAGCGAGAGGGCCAGCGCCGATCCGCTGATACCTGCCGAGAATGTCTTCCGGTTGATCACTTCGTACTCTCCCAAAATCGCCGTTTGCCGGCGTTGTTTCGTCATGCTGAGCATGGGCGCCGCCCCCCTTCGGACAGGCCCGTTGGCTTGCTTGATGGAACGCGATTTTGGTGCGGGGAAGACGGTATACGTATGTTTGTGCAGCGCAGCATCAGCCCATGTCGCCAAATTGCCACACCGCGCCGCGCCCGCTTGCCGAAGGGTCTGCAACGCGTCATTATGCGGGCCGAGGAGCACGCTATGGGGCGGCGCAAGAGCGGCAGGCCAACCAGCATCGACATTGCCTACAAGGCGGGGGTTTCGCAGCCCACCGTCAGCCGGGCGCTGCGCGGCGATACCTCGGTCAGCGTGCAGACGCGCGAGCGGATCGAGCGGATTGCAAGGGAGCTGAACTATGCGGTCGATCGCAATGCTTCCTCGCTGCGGACCCAGCGGTCCGACACGATCGCCCTGCTGATCTTCGAAGATCCCACACCCGACGAGAGCATGATAAATCCGTTCTTCGTCGCCATGCTGGGTTCGATTACCCGCGCCTGCGCCCGGCGCGGCCTCGACCTGCTGGTATCGTTCCAGCGCATGGAAGACGACTGGCACCAGCGATACCATGACAGCCACCGGGCGGACGGGCTTATCCTGCTGGGCTATGGCGACTGGCAACAATACGAGCGCCGATTGCAGCAGTTGCAGGAGCAGGGCACGTCCTATGCCCGCTGGGGTTCCGTCAGCCAGGATAGCGGCGGCAAGACCATCGGGTCCGACAATTTCGAAGCCGGGCGGATCGCCGGTCGGCATCTGATCGACGGGGGTAGGCGAAACATCGCGTTCCTCGGCCGGATCGACGACAATGCGCCCGAATTCGCGCAGCGTTATCGCGGGATGGCAAGCGCGCTCGCGGATGATGGCTTTGCCGAGCAGCCAGGATTGCAGTGCGACGCAATTACCAGCGAAGAGGCGGGACGAGCCGCGATGGAGGAGGTCATCGCCACCGGCCGGCCGTTCGACGCGGTCTTCGCAGCCAGCGACCTGATTGCGATCGGCGCGCTGCAGGTCCTTGCAGAGCGCGGCATCGCTGTGCCCACCGATGTCGCCGTCATTGGGTTCGACAATATCGCTGCTGCCAGCCTGACGACACCGCCGCTCACCACCGTGATGCAGGATGTGCAGGGAGCCGGGCAGAAGCTGGTCGACACGCTGCTGGCCCAGATCGAGGGGACACCGATGCCCGATCCGCGAATGCCAACGCGGCTGATCGTGCGGGGCAGCACGGGCGGCTGAGAACGCACGATCGCCGGCAACATTCGTATACATGTTGTCGATCCCCATTGTCCGTGCGAGCCCGCATGGTGACGGGGTCCGCATTGTGACGACGGCCCCGCGGACAGGGAGAGTTCGTGTGAGTGCAGGCAAGCCCCGGCTGGGCCCGGGGGCATTGTTCAATATCAGCTTCGGCTTCTTCGGCATCCAGATCGGCTTTGCGCTGCAGAATGCGAACATGTCGCGCCTGTTCCAGACGCTGGGCGCCAGCATGGACGACCTGCCGGCACTGTGGGTCGCAGCCCCGCTGACCGGCTTGATCGTGCAGCCGATCATCGGGTATCTCTCGGACAAGACCTGGAACCGCTTCGGGCGGCGCAGGCCCTATTTCCTGACCGGCGCGATCCTGGCGTCCCTTGCGCTGTTCCTGATGCCGCTCAGCCCGGCATTCGGCGCGCCGCTGCTTTTCGCGGCGGCCATGCTGTGGGTGCTGGATGCATCGCTCAACATCTCGATGGAGCCGTTCCGCGCCTTTGTCGGCGACATGCTGGGAACCGACCAGCATAGCGCAGGCTATGCCGTGCAAACCGCTTTCATCGGCGCGGGCGCGGTAGTCGGATCGATCTTCCCGGCCCTGCTGGAATGGCTGGGCGTGGCGAATGTCGCGCCCCCTGGCCAGCTGCCCGATACCGTCCGCTGGAGCTTCTGGTCCGGCGCGGCAATTCTGTTCGCGGCAGTGATGTGGACCGTTCTGACAGTGAAGGAATACAGCCCCGAACAAATGGCGGAATTCGGAGACGATAGCGCGCAGGACCTGTCGCAGCCGGCGCGTGTCCTTGCCTCGAAATCCTTCCTTGCAGGCGGTTTGTGGATTGCCCTTGGCGCAGCGGTCGTCCTTGCGGTCGAGGCATTCTCGCTGGAGAAGGAAGTCTATCTACTCGGCGCATTGCTGGCAGCGTATGGCGTGCTCAGCATTGCAGCGATCACGATGGCGCGGCGCGGGCAAGATGCGAACATCCTTTCCAGCATCATCGGCGATTTTTCAGGGATGCCGCCTGTCATGAAACGGCTCGCCGTGGTCCAGTTCTTCAGCTGGTCGGCGCTATTCATCATGTGGATCAACACGACGCCGGTCGTCACGCAGTATGTTTACGGCAGCACCGATACGGCCAGTGCCCCCTATAACGAAGGGGCGAACTGGGTGAATGTCCTGTTCACAGTCTATAACGGGGTGGCCGCGATTGCTGCGCTTGCGCTGCTTCCGGTCATGAGCCGCAGGATCGGGCAGGTCTGGACCCATGCCGCCTGCCTGATGCTGGGCGCGGCCGGCTTTCTGATGTTCTTCGCCGTGCGCGATGCGCAGACCCTGCTGCTGGCTGAGATCGGTATCGGCATTGCCTGGGCCAGCATCCTTGCCATGCCCTACGCAATCCTCGCCTCCAACCTGCCCCAGCAGAAGCTCGGCATCTATATGGGCCTGTTCAATGTCTTCATCGTCGTGCCGCAATTGCTGGTCGCAACGGTGATGGGCAGCGTGATGAATGCCTTCTTCCCCGGCGAACCGTTGTGGACAATGTTGTTCGCGGCGTCCTGCTGGGTGGTGGCCGCCGGGGCCATGATCCGTGTGAAATCTGTGCTTTAGGAACAGCCGATGTTGTAAAATTACACACGCAGCAACAAAATTGTCATATCCTATTGCCGCACCCTAATCGTGTGTGCATGATGCTCCCCTGCCTTGGGAGAGGGGCATGCATTTGAACGGTCCGTAAACAAGGCCCGCTGTGCGTCTGATGTTCTCCCCGAGGTGCAAACCCTTGGAGGAGAGCCAAGATGATGCGTACAGATTACCTCAGCACCGTTGCGCGCGGCGTACTTGCCAGCGCAGTCCTGATAGGGGCCAGTCCTGCACTGGCCCAGGTCGATCCCATTACCGCGGGGTCGGATACTTCGGAAAACGACAATACGATCGTCGTTACCGGCTCGCTTATTCGCGGCACGCCGGAAGATGCATCGCTTCCGGTCGATGTCTTCACCGCCGAAGACCTGGCTGCGAACGGCATAGATTCCCCGCTCGACTTCATCAAGGAACTGCCCTCGGTCGGCGCGGTCCTTGGCGATACCAACCAGTTCTCGACCGTGGCGCAGGGTTTCCAGGGCGTCGGCTCCATCAACCTTCGCGGCCTCGATCCGACACGTACTCTCGTGCTTCTCAACGGCAAGCGCACCATCCAGGCGCCGGGCGCAGGCTTTGCCGATACCAACTTGATGCCGCTGTTCGCACTCGACCGCGTCGAGCTGCTGAAGGATGGCGCGGCAGCAACCTATGGTTCCGATGCCATTGCGGGCGTGGCCAACTTCGTCACGCGGCGCAATTTCGTCGGCGCCGAATTGCAGGGCAATTACACCTTTATCGACGGGTCCGACGGCAATTATACGTTGAGCGGGCTGGTCGGTCTCGAGCTTGGAGAGGCAAACGTCCTGCTCGGCGCAGGGTATCAGCACCGTTCCGAACTGCGCACCACGGAACGCGATTACACGCAGACCGAATATACGGTGAACCCGTCGGCCTATTCCGCGCTTTCGACTCCCGGCCTGCTCGCCGTGAGCTATTTCGATACCGGTACGGGAACGGTCAATACGCAGGTCCGGCCCGACGTCGGCTGTGAATCACTCGGCGGTTTCCAGGACGGGGCTCTGTGCCGCTTTACCTACATTCCCTACGACAACATCGTCGAGGACGAGGATCGCTACCAGGTCTACGGGCAGGTCTCGGCCCCGATTTCGGACCGGATCGATTTCTTCGTCGAAGCCCTGTTCGCGACGAGCAGGCTCGACAATCTCAACTATTCGCCGGCCTTCCCGCCGACCCAGGGTCCGCGCGGCTCGGGCTTCACCAGCGCTTTCACGACGTCGCCTGCGAACCCCGGCCTGCCGGCGTTCCTGGACCAGGTCGGACTGCCGCAGAGCAGCCCGACAAATCCGATCGTCGCGGTAACCAATGTGCTGTTCCGCCCGTTCGGCTACCTCGGGAACCCGCTCGACCAGGATAGCGGCGCAGCGCGCGGTTTCGCGGAAAACCATGCCTATCGCATCAGCGGCGGGTTCGATTTCGAGCTGTCGGACAACCTGTTCCTCGACATCGACGGGACCTTCTGGGAATCGGACCGGACCTTCTTCGCGCCGGGCATCATCGGCTCCCGCCTGCAGGCTGCCCTGAACGGGTTCGGCGGACCGAACTGCCGGGGAACGACCCCGGGGGAAAACGGCTGCCTGTTCTTCAACCCGTTCACCAATGCCGGACCGCGCAACCCGGCGCTCAACATCGACAACCAGTTCTACGTACCGGGTGCGGAAAACAGCGAAGAGCTGGTGTCTTGGCTGCAGGTTCCCAACGGAACAGAGGAAGAGGAAACGCAGGTCGTCTTCGATGCCGTCCTGTCCGGTGGTACCGGGTTCGAGCTTCCCGGAGGGGAAGTGGCGTTCGCTGCCGGCGTCCAGTACCGAAAGAACAAGTTCACGACCGACCCGTTGAACCAGCTGTCGAATCTCGACGTGAACCCGTGCTTCATCCTGGGCGACCAGAGCTGCGTGGGCACGGCGACGGAAGGCGTGGGCTCCTTCATCTTCCTCGGTGGTTCGCGGCCCGCGCGCCTGTCGCAGGACGTGTACGCTGTCTTCGCGGAAGTCTCGGTCCCGGTGACCGAACGGCTCGAGCTCGACGGCGCAATCCGTTACGAGGATTACGGTTCGCCGATCGGGTCGACCGTCAATCCGAAAGCTTCGGCCCGGTTCGAAGCGACGGACTGGCTGACCCTGCGCGGTTCGGTCGGCACCACCTTCCGTGGTCCGCTGGCGTCCAATGTCTCGCCCAACGGTACCACGGCGCTGCAGGGGTTCACCGCGGCCGGCGGCAACTACAAGTCGCTCGACATCTTCGGCAACCCGAACGATCTGGGGCCGGAAACCGCGCTGACCTACAATCTCGGTTTCATCCTGACGCCGGGCAATCTGACCTTCAGCGTGGACTACTGGTCGATCGACCTGGAAGACCGGATCACGACCACGCCGGGCGATGCCATCGCCAGCTTCGTCGCCAATGGCCAGACCACGGGTAACGAGCCGGTCAATTGCGCCAGCCCGCTGGCCAACCTGATTACCTTCAGCGGCAACCAGTGTGTGCAGGGCACGACGACCGGTCTCGACATCGCCCGCGTGCGTACCGATTTCGTCAACGGTCCGGATGTGAAGATCACCGGCCTCGATGTCGCGATCAATTACGACTTCCCGTTCGATTTCGGGATGTTCTCGATCGGCGGCAACGGGTCGTACAATCTGGGCTACGAATTCGATCCGTTCGAAGTGCAGGGCGTGCAGGTCATCGACAGCTACGACGCGGTCGGTTTCGGCAATTATTTCCGCGACCCGAATACGGTCCCGGAATGGCGCGCCAACGCCTATGCCAACTTCAACGCCGGCGGGTTCAACGCCCGTTACGTCCTGACGCATATCGACGGCGTGACGGACGACCGCTGCATCGGGCGCGATCCGTGCTTCCAGACTTCTGCCGGTCCGACCGACTACGGGATCGAGAGCGGCAGCTTCACGAAGCATGACTTCTTCCTGACCTACGAACTGCAGTTCCGCGGCGTGGAAGCGCAATTGCAGGCGGGCGTGGAGAACTTCACCGACGCAGCACCGGCCGAGGCCCAGCTTCCGCTCGGTTACAACCCGTTCATCGGATCGGCGCTGGGGCGGACCTACCGTCTCGGCCTGAAGACGAACTTCTAGGAGGAATGGATGCCGGGATCGCGGAACCCGTGATCCCGGCATCACGACATATATGAACACAGACCAGACCCAGCAGACGCTGAGCCCCCGTGCGACCCGCGTCACGCTGGGGCTGCTGACGACGACCTATTTCTTCAGCTACATGGACCGGCAGATCCTCGCGATCCTGCTGGAGGACATCAAGGCGGACCTCCTGCTGTCCGATACCCAGCTGGGCCTGCTGTCGGGGCTGGCCTTCGCCCTGTTTTACGCCACGCTTGGCGTCCCGGTTGCGGCCCTTGCCGACCGGTCGAACCGGCGAAACATCATCGCCGTAGCTCTGGCCCTGTGGAGCGGGATGACCGCGCTTTGCGGCCTTGCCCAGAACTTCACGCATCTGCTGCTCGCCCGCATCGGGGTCGGCGTCGGGGAGGCCGGGTCAAGCCCGCCGAGCCATTCGATGATCGCCGATATGTATCCGGCGGAAAAACGCGCGCTCGCCTTGTCGATCTACTCGCTGGGTGTGACCCTGGGGGCCGCTGCGGGCCAGATATTCGGCGGCAACATCACCTATTTCTTCGACTGGCGGACGGCGTTCATCGCGGTTGGCCTGCCGGGCATCGTGCTGGCAATCCTGGTGCGCGTATTCGCTAGCGAGCCGCCACGTATTGCAGAGCCGGGCCACGCGGCGCTGGAAGGGCAACCGACCATCCGCGAAGGCTTCGCCTCCATTTTCTCGAACGAAGCGGCGCGCTGGCTGGTGGCGGGCGTGACGCTGACGTCGCTGATCGGTTACGCGCTGACGGGCTGGACGCCGCCCTATCTCATTCGCAGCTTTGGCCTCAACACCCTTCAGATCGGCAATATCGTCGCGCCCCTGCTCGCCGTGGCAGGCGTTGCCAGCGGACTGGGAAGCGGATGGTTCGCCAACCGGCTGGCGCAGCGATACGGGATGCAGGCACAGCCGCTGATGATCGCGGGATTGAAGCTGCTCGCCCTGCCATTCCTCATCATGTTCTACCTGATGCAGGACGCCGTTTGGGCGGTGGGAGCTTATTTCATCGCGGTCCTGTTCCAGAGCTGTTACCTGGGCCCCACATTCGCCATGTTGCAGACACTGGCTCCGATGAAGATGCGGGCCGTGTGGGCCGCGATTACCCTGCTGGTCATCAACCTGATTGGCCTCGGTCTTGGGCCGACCCTGATCGGGGTCATTTCGGACCTCTACATTCCGCGCTTCGGGGACGAATCCCTGCGATATGCGCTGCTGACTGTCGGCTTGCTGACGCCGCTGGCGATCTGGTTCTACTACATGGCATCGCGCGCCCTGCGGCTGGAGGCGGAGCGCAAGGCCGCCATGGCCTGAGCCACGAACAAGCCGGGACCTGCCCCGTCAGGTCAGGTCCCGGACATTCGCGATCAGCGTTTTCTCCAGCGTGTCGCCATGGAGAACGGACACGTCCCCGGTCGTCTCCAGGACGACGGCCCTGACCTTGCCCATTTCCAGCACATTGGCTTCGCGCAGCTTGGCCATGACGTCGGACTTGGCAACGCGTTCGTCATGCAGCGCTTTTTCGCAGAACTCCCCGTCCTTCATCAGCAGGACGGCATCATTCTGGATCGCCTTCTCGAACGGGTCGGAGTTCTTGCGGATGCGGGACACGGTCAATTGCACGAAGAACATGGTGGCCATCGCCAGCATCGCCTGGGCGAAGCCTGTCCAGTCGGTCGCCTGCGCCGCGCCGGCCAGAAGCGAACCCGTCGCGACCGTCATGACGAAGTCGAAATTCGTCATCTTGGAAAAAGAGCGCAGGCCCACGATCCGGACCAGCAGGACAACCCAGAACAGGCCCACCGTCGACAGGATCGCTGCGCGCGCAATTACATCGGGCCAGGTCGCTTCAAAGAACATCAGGCCTGAACCACTTCCTGCCGGATGGCGCCGAAGATCGAATGGCCCTCCGCATCGTCCATCCATATTTTGACCGTGTCACCCGGATGCATAAAGCGGGTCTTCGCCTCGCCTTCGGCAATCGTCTCGATCATGCGGATTTCGGCAATACAGCTATAGCCCAGCCCGCCTTCGCTGACAGGCTTGCCCGGATCGCCTTCCGGCCCCTTGTTGCTGACCGTGCCCGATCCGATGATCGCACCCGCGCCCAGATTGCGCGTCTTGGCTGCGTGGGCGACAAGATCTGCCAGGCTGAAGGTCGCATCCTGGCCAGCCTGTGCCCTGCCGAAGGGCTCGCCATTGTAATTCACCATCAGCGGCAGGTGGATGACGTTGCCCTTCCACGCATCGCCCAGTTCGTCGGGGGTCACGCATACCGGACTGAATGCGGTCGCAGGCTTCGACTGGAAGAAGCCGAATCCCTTCGCCAGTTCGCCGGGGATAAGGCCACGAAGCGAGACGTCGTTTACCAGCATGACCAGCTTGATGTGGCCAGCGGCTTCCTCGCTCGACACGCCCATGGGAACGTCGTCGGTAATGACGGCGACTTCGCCTTCCATGTCGCAGCCCCATTTCACATCGCCCAGGGGAATGTCGGCACGCGGCGGAAGGAAGTCGTCGCTGCCACCCTGGTACATCAGCGGATCATGATAGAAGCTCTCCGGAACCTCCGCGCCGCGCGCCTTGCGCACCAGTTCGACGTGGTTGATGTACGCGCTGCCATCGGCCCATTGATAGGCGCGGGGCAGGGGGGAATGCGCCTCGCGCTCGTGGAACCGCTCGCACGGGACAGCCTGGTGTTCGACATCGCGGTAGAGCGCTTCCAGTTTCGGCGCGCATTCTTCCCAATTGTCGAGCGCGGCCTGCAGTGTCGGCGCAATGTTATCAGCGGCGCAGTAGCGGGTGATGTCTTTCGAGACGACGACTAGCTTGCCGTCGCGGGTTCCATCGTTGAGCGTTGCGAGTTTCATGGCATCTCGTCCTTAGGTTCTAGTCTGTGTTTTTCGGGGCATCCGGCTGCGCATCGGGATGCGCGCGCTGGAACGCCGGCAGAGCAAGGCACGCAGCCTCGATCCGTTTGGTGTGGGGCTTGTCGCCGAAATCGAAGTCGAAACGGCGGGCATTGTAGATCTGCGGCATCAGCACGACTTCGAAAAAGCCGGGCCCGTCGAACAGGAAATCGCCCGTTCCCAGCTGCGCCAGCCGCTGCTCCAGCGGGTCCAGCGTGCGGGCGAGCCAGTGGCGATACCAGTCACCCACCTGCTGCGGGGACTGGTCCAGTTCGTCCTTCAGGTATTTCAGCACCGGCAGGTTCAGCGGAGCATGCAGTTCGGTCGCGATCGCATAGGCTAGCTCCCGTGCGAGATACCGCTGCTCCGGATCGGCGGGCAAGAGCGGCGCATCGGGATAAGCATCGTCGAGCCATTCGATGATGGCCATGGACTGCACCTTGTCGCCATCTGCCGTCTCCAGCATCGGCACGCTGCCGAACGGATTGCGACTGGTGAAGGCCGCGTCCTTCTGCTCCGCTTTCAGCAGGTTCACCGCGCAATTTTCATACGCGATGCCTTTCAGCTCCAGCGCGCAGCGCAGGCGGTAGCTGGTCGAACTTCTGTAATAACCATAGAGCTTCATGTGCCCGTCCTCCGTAGCATGGACGAACGGGCAGGCTGCGCGTTCCAGACGTATGTCAGAACGCGGCCAGCCCCGTGATCGCCCGGCCCAGGATCAGCGCATGGACATCATGCGTGCCCTCGTAGGTATTGACCGTTTCGAGGTTCACCATGTGACGGATGACCTGGTATTCCTCGGAAATCCCGTTGCCGCCATGCATGTCGCGCGACTTGCGGGCGATATCCAGAGCCTTGCCGACATTGTTGCGCTTGACGATCGAGATCATCTCGGGCGCGAACCTCCCCTCGTCCATCAGGCGCCCGACACGCAGGCTGGCCTGCAGGCCCATGGAAATGTCGGTCATCATGTCGGCCAGCT
Source organism: Altererythrobacter sp. MTPC7 (assembly GCF_042851395.1). Lineage (NCBI taxonomy): Bacteria > Pseudomonadati > Pseudomonadota > Alphaproteobacteria > Sphingomonadales > Erythrobacteraceae > Altererythrobacter > Altererythrobacter sp. MTPC7. The sequence goes on from NZ_BTGS01000002.1 coordinate 44,814, forward strand.
TGAGTTGGTAAAGCTGCTTCGATGCCAGCGGCACGCCGAACTGCTTGCGATCGAGGCCGTACTGGCGCGCCGCGTGATAACAGAACTCTGCAGCGCCCACCGCGCCCCAGCTGATGCCGTAGCGTGCGCGGTTGAGGCAGCTGAACGGACCTTTCAGGCCCTGTACCTCGGGCAGCAGCGCATCGGCGGGCAGTTTCACCTCGTCCATCACGATCATGCCGGTGGTGCTGGCCCGCAGGCTGAGCTTGCCCTCGATCTTGGGCGCGGAAAGCCCCTCCATTCCCTTTTCGAGGATGAAGCCGCGAATGCCGTCGCCATGCGCCTCGCTCTTGGCCCAGACGACGAAGACGTCGGCGAAGGGGGAGTTGGAAATCCATGTCTTCGCGCCCGACAGGACATATCCGTCGCCGTCCTTCTTGGCATAGGTCCGCATGCCGCCAGGATCGGACCCTGCATCGGGTTCCGTCAGGCCGAAACAGCCGATCAGTTCGCCCGACGCCAGCCCGGGCAGGTATTTGCGGCGCTGTTCTTCCGATCCGAAGGCGTGGATCGGGAACATGACGAGGCTGGACTGAACGCTGGCCATGGAACGGTAGCCGCTGTCGACCCGCTCGATCTCGCGCGCGATCAGGCCGTACGACACGTAACTCGCACCCGCGCCGCCATACTCTTCCGGCACGGTCGCGCCCAGCAGGCCCGCCTGCCCGAACAGGGGGAAAAGTTCGGGCGCGTCGATCTCGTCGCGGTAGGCATCGGTCACGCGCGGTTGCAGCGTATCCTGCGCAAAGCCGTGAGCCGCCTCGCGGATCATGCGCTCGTCTTCCGTCAGCTGATCGTCGAGGCGGAAGGGGTCGTCCCACGTGAAAGGGGCCATTCCGGAATTTGCGCCTGCCATTGTCTCTCCTTCGCTAGGCACCGGTCATTGCCCCTTGCGAACGGTCTTCGCAAGACGTGTCTAGGTCTGCATTGGCAAGGTGCGGTTTTCCCGGCGTCATACTGCGCCGGAAACTGCGCTCAGCGCGAAAGAGCTTGCTTCACTTCCGACAGGATTTGCGCCGGCGCAGTCGGCTTCGACAGGGTTCGCGACCTGGGGAAGCGACGGCTTACGTCATCACCGGAATAATGACCCGAATGGAAGATCACAGGGACGTCTTCGGCCATCATTTTCTCGGCCAGCGGGAAGACCACGCCGTCGCCCAGTTGCACATCCAGTATCGCAAGGTCGGGCTTGTTCTTCTGGTAGGCCAGCATGGCGGACGATACTGCCTCGAACGGACCGTCCACCTCGTAACCGGCTTCGGCCACGGTTTCGCACAGGTCGAAACCGATGATGCGTTCATCTTCGGCGACCAGTATCGTCGGCTTTTCCATAGTTATTCTCCCACCTGACGCAATCAACGGGGCGGGCGGGGTTCGGTTCCCGTTACTTTATAACTTGCCGAATTCGTTTTCATATCCGGATGTGTCCCCAGCCGCGAGGAGGCGCGCCTGAGTGCGCCAGTCGTCCCGGCGGATGCGGCCCTGGAAGCGCCCGAGTTCGGCGTCGATCCGATCGACCTCGGCATCGTCCCACGCGGCAATCTGCGCGAAGCTGGTGACGCCCAGTTCGTTGAGGAGCGCGGCAAGCTTCGGCCCCACGCCCTTGATCCGCTTCAGATCGTCGGCGGTGCCGGAGGGGGCGGGTCCTGTCGTTTCCGCCGGTGCGGACGCGGGTGCGATTGCCGGGGCCGGATCGGGATCCACGGCGGGGTCGGAAGGCTCGTCGCTGGCAAGGGTCTCCTCCTGCACGGCAGGGGCTTCCGGCTCGGCAGAGACTGCTGCGCCCTTCGCAGCCACGGCAGCCCCGCCGACGGCTCCTGCGGCAACCGGCGGTGCATCGATCAATGCCTGGTTGCGCCGGGCGGGTGCTCCGTCCTCCGGGGTATCGGTACCGCGCGCGATGGTCGTCTTGCGGTTGCTGCGGAACAGCAGCCAGGCAACAATCAGGCCAATCAACAGTGCGGCGAGGAGAATGGGCCAGTTGGCTTGGGCAAGTTGCATCATGACACGGGTCCTTCTGCAGAAGTTTGTTCAGTTTCGTCAGCGTCCGGCGAAAGGGATTCCGAGCGTCCCCATAGCATCCAACCGATGCCAAGGCCGATGACATAAGCCGCGAGCGACAGGGCGACGAGTTCGAACCAGATGGGCACGGCGTTCCTCCTACCTCGCGCTTGGTGTGTCGACGGGGGTGGGGATGAGGGGAACTTTCGCGATAACGGAAAATTCGATCCGCCTGTTTGCCGGGTCGGCCGGGTCCAGGCCTTCGACCGGCACGCTTGCTCCGACGCCGCGCGCCCTCAATCCGTCCTGCGGGATGCCGCGCGCGACGAGTTCGCGCCGGACCGTATCGGCACGGTCCCGCGACAGGGCGAGATTGGCCGCTTCATCGCCCGAGCTGTCGGTATGGCCCGTAATCGCGATGATGCTTCCAAGGCACGGACGAAGCGCTGCTGCCACTTCGTCGAGCAGTTCGTCATTGCCGAAATCCATGTCGGCGCTGGATTCCTCGAACCTGAGCGTGCGGGCATTCAGCAGCGAGGCGACATCGTCCTGGCAATGCATCGAAGTGAAGGTAGCCTCGCCGCTTTCCGCCAGCATGGTGCCATCGCTCCAGTGAACGCCGCCGACGCCGGGGATGGCGGCAATGGCACCGGCCAGATCGGCGCGCGTTCCCTCGTCCAGTTCGGCGGTCGGCGTCAGGAGGGCATGGCGACTGGGCCAGCCATCGGCGGTCGCGAAGCTGACCTGCGCCTCGCGCGCGCCGGACCGGGCGACGACGTCCTGTGCCTGTCGTGCAAGCCCGTCCGCCAGTTCGCCTGCCGTCCGCGTGCTCCACAGAATGGCGAGCGCAGCCACGATGATGGCCCCGGCAAAGATCAGGAGGGAGGAACGCGCTGGCATATCCCGCCCCCTTAAGGCGGCGCGGCGATGGTGAAAAGGGGCCGGTCCAGGTGAACCAGCCCCCTATTCCCGAATTTGCTGCCTATTCCTGCGATGCCCCGGCGAGGCCGACCAGCTTGATGAATTCCTGCCGGTAGAAATTGTCCTGCCGTCCAGCCAGCCGTTCGACATTGCGCCAGCTGTAATCGGCCAGCATCGGATCGCCCCGCAATTTCTGGCCGAACGCGCCCACCGCGGTGGCGAAGGCGAAATCGCCCGTGGGCATGGACGAGGTGGCGAGCGCGCTGGCCGGCAGGACCTGCTCTATCAGGGTCGATGTGTCGCCGTCCGGCTGCTTGTAACGAAGCTTCACATACGCCGCTTCGCTGGCTGCGCCGGTGGCTGCCGCCGGCAGCGGATCGTCGTAGCGGCGGGCCGGAACCCATCCATCGGACCCTGCCGGAACCACTTCGTACAGTGCGGTGACCTGGTGCCCCGCGCCGATATCGCCGGCATCGACGGCATCGTTGTCGAAGTCTTCCTCGCGCAGGATTCGGTTCTCGTAGCCGATTAGCCGGTACTGGCTGATGACGGCCGGATTGAATTCGACCTGCACTTTCACGTCCTTGGCGATGGTGAAGATGGTCGCGCCCATTTCCTCGCCCAGGACCTTCTTCGCTTCCAGCGCGCTGTCGATGTAGCTGTAATTGCCGTTCCCGTTGTCGGCCACCTGCTCCATCATCGCGTCGTTGATGTTGCCGCGCCCGAAGCCGAGGACGCTGAGCGTGGTTCCACTCTCGCGCTTGCGCTCGATCATCTCGACCAGCGCTTCGCGGCTCGACAGGCCGACATTGAAGTCGCCATCCGTCGCCAGGATCACGCGGTTGACGCCGCCTTCGATCCGGTTCGCCTCGGCAATGCGATAGGCGAGTTCGATCCCTGCACCGCCAGCGGTAGAGCCGCCGGCCTGCAGATCGTCCATCGCGCTGCGGATCGCGACGGGATCATTGGTCGGTTCCAGCACCAGCCCCGCGGCACCTGCATAAACCACGATCGATACGCGGTCCTGTTCCTGCAACTGGTTTGCCAGCTGGCGCATTGCGGTCTTCACCAGCGGCAGCTTGTCCGGGCTGCCCATCGACCCAGAGACATCGAGCAGGAAGACCAGATTGGCCGGCGGGCGGTCCTGCTTCGGCAATTCGTATCCGGCAAGCCCGATGCGCACGATGCGCGTCTGCGAGTTCCACGGGCTTTGCGCCACGTCGAGGTTCACGCTGAACGGCTGGTCCACCCGGTCCGGGGTGTCGTAATCGTAGCGGAAATAATTGATCAGCTCCTCGGTCCGCACGGCAGCCCTGGGCGGCGTCTGCCCATCGGTCAGGAAGCGCCGCGTATTGGCGTAGCTGGCAGTATCGACATCGACGGAGAAGGTGCTGACAGGCTCGCTGCGGGCGATCTTGACCGGCGAGACTTCCTCGCCCTCATATTGCTCACGCCCCGGATCGGCAGGCACGACGACGGGCGGCACGTAACGGTATTTCTGCGATCCGGCGACAGTGGACGTCTGGGGTCCGCTGCCGACGGCCTCCGAAGCGATAGCGCCCGATACCGGGGAAGGCGCGACGGCCATGCTGGCGGGCGGCGGCGGTGGTGGCGGGGGAGGGGGCGGCGGAGGCGCAGTTCGAACACCCTTGTCGTTCGATTCGCGCGACCCGGTGACGACGATCTGATCGTTGCCGACATTGTCCTGCGTCGTGGCGCAGGCGGCTAGCGTTCCTGCCAAGGCGGTGGCGGTAACGAAACGGACGGTCCGCATATGATTATCTCCCCGGATGTCGGGCGCGCAGTGGCGCCCATCACCGCAAGGCTCGGCAAAAAGCCGTGAATGGCGACTGAATGCCCCGTAGCTACGACGAAGCGGTCGCGTCTCCTGCCGTTTCCGCGTCGCTGCTCCTGCTGAAAAGCACCCGGTCGTCCGGTCCGAAACCGCGGTGCCAGATGACGAAGCCATACACGCCGAGGATTGCAGGAATGCCGACCAGCAGTTCGAGCCATTCCGGCAGGAAAGTCGCGCCATAGCCGACCAGCACGGCAGGCGCCGTTGCCCAGACCAGCGCCCAGCGCCAGTTTACGACCGGCGCTCCCAGCAGCTTCGAGAGGAGCAGCGCCTTGACCAGCGATGCCAGGGCCAGGGACACCATCAGCGCTCCGGCTGCGCCTGCAGCCATGAAACCGTTAGGCAGGGCGGACCGCTCGATAAAGGTCAGGACCACCACCGTCAGCGCGGCCTGCACGGCAATCGTGCCGATGGAAATCCAGAGATTGCGGACCCGGGCAATGTACACCAGCGCAGCTTCCGAAACCACGGCGGCAGAGGCGACGACCTCGGCCAGCAGGAGAAGGCCCAGCGCCCCCGTGCCGCCGACGAAATTCGGCCCCAGCAGACCCATCACGGCTTCGCCCGGTATGCCCAGCGCCAGCGCAATCCCGGCCTGTGCCGCAATGATCCAGAAACCGACCTGCCGCACCTGCCGGGCTATGGCGCCGTAGTTCCGGGTCTTCAGATTGCGGGTGATGACGGGGCCCAGGATGGGCTCGAAACTCGTCTTCAGCTTTTGCGGCAGGCTCGCGACCTGCTGCGCTGCGTAATAGATGCCCACCGCTGCGGGCGCGGCAAAGAAACCCAGGATGAAAATGTCCACCCGGCGCGTGCCCCATTCGATCGCGTCGGCTGTCGCCAATGGCAGGGCGCGGCCGGTAATGCCGAAGATGCGGCGCGGGTCGGGGCGCCAGTCCATCGGCAGGCCGTAATCGCGCATGAAGGGCCAGAGTGCTGCAAAAAGCCCGGCATAGATCGAGGCGATATAGGCCAGAGCCAGTCCCGCATCGGGCTTCCAGAAATAGAACGCGCCTGCCGCGATGGAGATCGTCCAGGGCTCCACGATGGCCCGCGCATTGACCGTCGCCTTGATGTCGTAGCGATAGGCCTGTGCTGCCAGCAGGACCTCCGTCAGCGCGTAAGCCGGAATGGCAACGACCAGCAGGGGGTCGAGCGGGCTGTTCATGCCGTTGGGAAACATGGGCGCAGGCACGAACCACAGGAAGGTCGCCGCCAGCAGCGAAAAGACCAGCGCCAGCGCCAGTCCGTCGAAAACCAGATGGGTTTCCCGCCCCGTCTCGCCATCGGAAAGCCGCTGCGCCAGGCCGCGCTTCTCGCCCATGGAACAGACCAGGGCGAGAAGTTCGATCACGACCAGGGCGCTGGCAAACCGGCCAAGTGCATCGACACCGTAAAGGCGCCCGGCGATGAAGAGGAAGGGGATGCGCGCCGCAAGGCGCAGCAGGAACCCCAGGACATTGGTACGCCCACCCTTCGCAAGCGCCTGCATGTCGCCTGCGCCGCCGTCATGGTCTGCCCTGGTGCTCACCCGGCAGCTTTCGCGCCGTCCTGTTCGGAGCGCAGCGGGCGGGCAAGGAGGTCGCCGACGACTTGCCGCGCCGGATCGCCTTCCAGCAGGCGGACTACGGCATCGACGATCGGCATGGCGATGCCGCGCTTGTTTGCCAGTTCCGCCAGGACCGGGGCGGTATGCGCCCCTTCGGCGACGGTGCGCCGGTCGTTCATCAGATCGGCTGCCGACTGGCCTTCGCCAAGCGCCTTGCCGAGAGAGAAATTGCGGCTGGAGGTCGAGGAGCAGGTGAGCACAAGATCGCCCAGGCCGCACAGGCCCGCCAACGTTTCCGCCCGCGCGCCCAGCGCCTCCCCGAACCGCAGCATCTCGGCATAGCCGCGTGCGATAAGCGCAGCGCGGGCGTTCTGGCCCAGTTCCAGCCCGTCGACCACGCCGCAAGCGATTGCGAGGACGTTCTTCACCGAACCACCGATTTCAGCACCTGCGACATCTTCGGAGAAATAGGGCCGGAAAGATGGCCGTGCGATGACTGGCGCAAGGCGGTCCCACTGCTCCCGCCCGTCGGCGCAGGCCAGGGTGACGGCGGTGGGCAGGCCGGCGGCAACCTCGTGCGCGAAGGTAGGGCCGCTCATGATGGCAATCGCGCTGCCAGGACATGCGGCCGCCGCGACATCGTTCATCAGCCGCCCCGTGCCGCGCTCGATCCCCTTGCTGCAAAGGACGAGGTCGCGCGGGCTTGCCGCAAGCTCGCCCAGCGTGGAGCCCAGATGCTGCGCCGGCGTGACCACGAAAACGGCCTCGAGGGACGCCAGTTCGGCAAGGTCGCCGGTCGCACGGATGGACGGGGCCAGCTTTGCCGAGGGCAGGAAGACATCGTTCCGGTGATCGACATTGATGCCTTCGACCACTTCCGGTTCGCGCGCCCAAAGCAGGACGCTGCGCCCGTCGCTCGCGAGCATCTGCGCGATGGCCGTGCCCCAGGCACCTGCTCCGATGACGCCTGCCTTTGCCAGTTCGCTCATGCCTTCACTCCTGCTCCGCGCACGGGCTCCGCATCGGGATCGAGCGGCCAGCGCGGCCGGGCCCTGAAGTCGAGCGGGTCGGATTGCTGCAGGGGCAGCCGCTCGCAGCCTGCCCAGGCGATCATCGCGGCATTATCGGTGCACAGGGCCATCGGCGGCGCGGTAAAGGCCATGTCGCGCCCGGCAGCGAAAGCCTCCAGCGCTGCGCGCATCGTCATGTTGGCAGCGACTCCGCCCGCAACGACCAGCGAGCGGAGATCGCCGTGCCCCGACAAGGCTGTCTCCAGCCGGTCGATCACGCAATTGACCGCCGCCTGCTGGAAAGAGGCTGCAATGTCGGCATCGGCGTATTGTCCGCTCTCATGCGCGCGCAGGACCGCGCTTTTCAGGCCGGCGAAACTGAAATGGGGTTCGGCAGAGCCGAGCAAGGGCCGGGGGAGGGGTACGGCCGATGCATCGCCCTGCATCGCGAGCCGCTCGACCGCCGGGCCGCCGGGATAGCCAAGACCCATGATCTTGGCCGACTTGTCGAAAGCCTCGCCCAGCGCATCGTCGATGGTCGTCGCAAGCCTGCGATATTCGCCAACCCCGTCGACCCGCAATATCTGGCAATGTCCGCCCGAAACCAGCAGTAGCGCATAAGGAAACCGGAGGCTTTCATCGGCCAGACGGGGACTGAGCGCGTGGCCCTCGAGATGGTTGATTGCCATCAGCGGCTTGCCGGAAGCCATGGCCAGCGCTTTCCCGCTGACGAGGCCGACCATGACCCCGCCAATCAGCCCCGGGCCGGCTGTCGCGGCAATCGCGTCGCAATCGTCCAGCGTCATGCCTGCATCGTCCAGGACCGCAGCGATCATCGGCGCGAGCCGGTCTGCATGGGCGCGGGCCGCGATTTCGGGGACCACGCCGCCATAGGGCGCGTGTTCTTCGTCCTGCGACGCTATGCGCTGGGCAAGGATGCGCCGGTCGCTGCCCACCAGCGCCGCTGCCGTTTCATCGCAGCTCGATTCAAGACCCAGTACCACGCCCATCTTGGCTTCCCCTTAGCCGATGCCGACGCTAGGGCAAGCCGCGCACCATGACAGTCGCTTCCCAGAACACGCCCGAACTTCGTCTCGGCACTCGCCGCTCCCCGCTTGCCATGGCGCAGGCGGAAGAGACGCGCGATCGCCTTTGTGCAGCGCATGGATGGCCGCAATCGGCCGTCGAACTGGTGCCGGTCGTCGCCAGTGGCGACAGGATACAGGACCGTCCTCTGGCCGAGATCGGGGGCAAGGCGCTGTGGACGCGGGAACTCGATGCATGGCTTGCGGAAGGCCGCATCGATGTCGCGGTCCATTCCATGAAGGATGTCGAGACGCTGCGCCCGGACAGCCTGACCATCGCTGCCATCCTTCCCCGCGCGGACAAGCGCGACGTGCTGGTGGGCGCCGCGTCGCTTGCCGATCTTGCGGCCGGTGCGAAAGTCGGCACGTCCGCCCCGAGGCGTGCGGCACAGGCGCTTCATGCAAGACCCGATATCGAAGTCGTGATGTTCCGCGGCAATGTCGCGACACGGCTGGGCAAGCTGGAAGCGGGAGAGGCGGACGCGACGTTCCTCGCCAAGGCAGGGCTGGACCGGTTGGGCGAGGACGCAGGCATTCCCCTTGCGGTGGACGCCTGGCTGCCCGCACCTGCGCAAGGGGCGATTGGGCTGGAATGCCGGACGGACGATTCCCGAACCAGGCAGTTGCTTGCCGCCATCGACGACAAGCCAAGCCATGCCGAGGTGCTGGCGGAGCGCGCGGTGCTGGAGGGGCTCGGCGGTACGTGTCACAGCCCGATCGCCATGCTCTCTACCTGCCGCGGCACGATGATCGACCTGCGCTGCGCCCTTTACAGTCCGGATGGCGGGGACCGGGTCGAGGGCGAGGCCACGATGTCCGTAGACGACCTGACAGGCGCGAAAGCGCTCGCCGCTGACCTGCTTTCGCGGGCGCCCGCCTCCATCCGATCGGTCTTCGAGGCGACCCGGTGAGCAGGCCGCTGGTCGTCCTGCGGCCCGAGCCCGGACTGACATCGACGCTCGTCGCCGCGTTCGGCCTCGGGCTCAAGGCAACCGGAATGCCTCTTTGCACCGTGTCGGCAGCCCGGTGGAAGGCGCCCGCCGAGCAGTTCGACGGCATTCTGCTCGGCAGCGCGAATGCCATCCGCCATGCCGGCGCGGAACTGGAAAAGGTCACGCACCTGCCGGTCCTTTGCGTCGGGGAGGCGACTGCGCAACTGGCCAGCGATGCCGGCATGAGCGTTGAGCGCACAGGTTCTGGCGGCCTGCAATCGGTTCTCGACCAGATCGACGGCGAAACGCGCCACTTGCTGCGGCTCGCCGGGGAAACCCACCTGCCATTGAAGGTGCCTGCCTCGGTCACGGTGGAAACCTGCATCACCTATCGCACACATTATCATTCCCTTTCCGACCGGCAGGTTTCATTGCTACGCGGTGGGGCCACGGTGCTGCTCCATTCGGGGGAAATGGCCGATCATTTTGCCCGCCAGTGCGACGCAGCGGCGCTGGAGCGAGCCGCATTCGATTGCATTGCCATGGCGCCTCGCATCGCTGAGCGGGCCGGGGCTGGCTGGCGGTCCATGACCGTGGCGCAGCATCCGGACGACGCGTCCCTCTTGGCAGCCGCGCGGGAATTGTGCGACAAGCCGTAAACAGGGATCGCATTGGTGGCGCGGCCGGTTTCGGCCGCCGCGTCTGACTGGAACGTATGAACGACTTTTCATCCAGACGCCGCTCACGCGGTGCGGCACGCTCCGTTCTGGCAGTGGTGCTCATGGTCGCGCTGATTGCGGCGGCCGTTTTCGGCTATCTCGCATGGCGCGAGGCATTCGCCGATACCTCGCCTGTCGACGTCACCATTGACGAGGCGAACGACGTCCTCGCCCGCATAGAAGGCGAGGTGACCCCGGAAGGATCGCCTGCGCCGGCCCAGACCGCCGCTGCAGTGGAGACGGTGGAACGCGCCACGCAGGCAGTGGCCCGCGTTACGGAGCAGCAGGGCGGCATAGACCAGCGGCTTGCCGCGGCGGAGCAGCGTCTCGCGCGCCTCGATGTCCAGGCGCAGGCGGCAGCCGGCAATGCGGCGCGGGCGGAAGGCTTGCTGATCGCTCTGGCAACGCGCCGGACGGTGGAAAAGGGGGCGGAACTCGGCTTTCTCGCGGACCAGCTTCGCCTCAGGTTCGGCGATGCGAAGCCGAACGCCGTGCGGACCATCACCTCCGTATCGCGCGATCCGGTGACGCTTGATCGCCTGATCGCCCGGCTGGAGGGTCTGGGGCCTGACCTGCAGCAAAGCAGCGAAGCGCCCAGCCTCGATACGATCCGCCGCGAGCTTGGCAGCCTGTTTGTTATTCGCAGGGAAAGCGCACCATCGCCGCAGCCCCTGCGCCGGATGGAACGGGCGCGGCTGTTCCTTGAAAGCGGCCGGTACGAATCCGCTATCGAGGAGGTGCAGAACATGCCGGGCGCCGACAATGCGGAAGGCTGGATCGCCGACGTGCGCCGCTATGCCGCGGTCCAGCGCGCGCTCGATCTGATCGAGACGTCCGCAATTCTTGAGCCGCAATTGCTGCGCGATGGCACCGGGAACCGCATCGGCGGCTCTCTCGAACCGGCCAATCCCTGAGGACGGCAGCGACTTCGCTCAGGCTTTCAGCAAGGTCGGGCGGTCGCCGGTGATCCCGCGCGCCTCGTCCATGAACCAGCTCTTGAGTGCAGGAACCCGCTGGACACCCGCCATGCCGAGGCGCCGTATGGCGGAGGCCGCCTTGCCCGGCACCCCGAACAGTCGCGTCAGCCCGTCGGTCGCCAGCGCCACGGTGAAGGCATCGAGCCCGCGCCAGTTTTCATAGCGCTCCAGCATCTGGGCATCGCCGGGCTCCAGTCCGAGACGCCGACCTTCCTCCAGCACTTCGACCAGCGCGCCGACATCGCGCAGGCCGAGGTTCAGGCCCTGTCCGGCAATCGGGTGGATGCCATGTGCGCTGTCGCCGATCAGGGCCAGCCGGTGATCGGTGATGCGGGCCGTGTGATGGAAGCCGAGCGGGTAGGAACTGCGCGTCCCGACTTCGCTGATGGTGCCGAAAATGCCGCCCATCTTTCGGGCAGCCTCGGTCAGGAATGCACGATCGCCGAGTGCCAGCATTCCGGGCGCATCCGCCTCGTCCACGGTCCATACCAGCGCGCTGCGATGGCGGCCCTGCTCGTCATCCAGCAGGGGGAGCAGGGCAAACGGGCCATCGGGGTAGAAGATCTCCCAGGCGACGTTGCCGTGCGGTTTCTCATGAATCAGGCCTGCGATGATGGCGCGGTGGTCGTATTGCCACTTGGCCACGGAAATGCCGGCCTCGTCGCGGGTGGGGGAGCCGCGGCCTTCTGCTGCGATCATCAGGCTGCCCCTCAGCATTTCTCCGCTTGCCAGCCGCGCCGAGCATCCGAATTCCCCGCGCGTGCGCTCTGCGACTTCGGCGCCGCTGTGCCACGTAATCAGCGGTTCCTTCCGCGCGGCATCGAACAATGTCAGGCGCAGCGTCCGGTTGGCAAACATGCGGCCAAGAGAGCTTTCATGCGCTTCGGGCTGGAAATCGATGCGCCCGGGCTTCATCTGGTCCGATACGGCAATACTGTCGATCGGGCTGCCCAGTGGCTCCAGCGTATCGGCCAGGCCGATCTTCGAGAACAGGTTCCAGCTGGCGGTGGAGATGGCCGTTGCGCGCCCGTCGAACCCCTCTGCGGTCAGGTCCTCGGGCTGCGCACGGTCGATCACGTGGCTGCTGAAACCTCGGCTCGCGGCGGCGAGAGCCAGCGTCATGCCGACCAGTCCGCCGCCGATGATCAGCAAGTCGCGGGTTTCGCCATCGGATGCATTCATGTTCCGTGTCCCATCAGGTGCTGCCCTGCAGCGTTCATTGCCCCAACACACGATAGGCACTAGGGGTCCGCGCATGCCCCTTGCAAGGTCATTCCTGCTGGCCATGATGGCCCTCGTGCTGTCCTTCGGCGCGGCGATGGCGTCAGCCCAACCGCAGGGTTTCGCCGGTCCGGGCGGAACCCCGAATATCCGCGCCACCCTGGAGGTAGAGGGGCCGGTAGCGCCCGGCGGCCAGACGATGCTGGCCATAAGGTTCGTGCCCGTGTCGGAGGAATGGCACGGCTACTGGTCCAATCCCGGGGATGCGGGGCTGGGGATGCAGGTCGAGTGGGACCTGCCGGACGGTGTCTCGGTCGGCGCGTTCGAATATCCCGTCCCCAGCCGCCTGACCATCGATGGGCTGATGAACCACGTCTACAAGGGCGAATACGCGGTACTCGCCCCGCTGAGGCTGGCGGAGAATGCCGCCGTTCGCGAGCCGTTCCGCATTTCGGGCAAGGCATTCTATCTCGCCTGCACGGACCAGATCTGCGTGCCGGAAGAAGCGCGGATCGAGGCCGCCGTGACCATTGCCGATGGCGGTGTGCGCGACCCGCGCTTTGCCGAGTACCGCGCCGCCATTCCGCCCTTGCTCGATAAAAAGGCCCGGTTCGAACTGTCGCGCAGACTCCTGCGTATTGCGATCCCGCTGCCGTCGGGTGTGGATGCAGGGCAACCGCACCTGTTCCTCGAGCAGAAGGACGTGGTGCAATACGCGGCGCGGCAAGGTTTTTCGCAGGGCGGCGACGAACTGATTGCCGAGATACCGCTCGCCGGATCGGGGGAGGAGCCCCGAACGCTTAGCGGCATTCTCAAGCTGGCGGCGGGCACCGATGAAGAGCGCGGCCTACGGTTCGAAGCGGTACGCGGCGAAGTGCCCTCCGGCGGCCGGGTTCTGGTTGGCCGGGAGCCTGCGCTGCCCTCTGCCTGGCTGGTCCTGCTGGGCGCATTCGCCGGGGGACTTCTGCTGAATGTCATGCCCTGCGTTTTCCCGGTGCTGAGTTTGAAGGCGATGAGCCTGGCCCGCGCCGGTATCGACCAGCCGACTGCACGGCGCGACGGGCTGGCCTATACGGCTGGCGTCATGCTGGCGACCATCGCGCTGGGCGGCGTAATGCTGGCCTTGCGCGCTGCGGGCGAGCAGGTGGGCTGGGCCTTCCAGTTGCAGGAGCCGGGCGTCGTCGTCGCGCTGCTGGTCCTGGCGACGCTGATAACCGCGAATTTCGCCGGCCTGTTCGAATTGCCTTCAAGGCCGATTGCGAGCGGCGGCAAGCCTGCAGGGGCCTTTGCTACCGGACTGCTTGCAGCGGTCGTCGCAACACCCTGTACGGGGCCGTTCATGGCTGCGGCCATCGGCGCTGCCCTGTTGCTGCCGACCTGGCTGGCGCTTGCCATCTTTGCCAGCCTCGGACTTGGACTTGCCCTGCCGTTCCTGCTGCTCGGCTTCGTGCCGGCCTTGCGCAATCGCCTGCCGAAGCCGGGAAATTGGATGGACACGTTCCGCAAGATACTGGCCATACCCATGGGCCTGACCGTTCTGGCACTGGGCTGGCTGTTGACGCAGCTGGGGGGAGTACTCCTGCTGCTGCTGGGCGGGCTGGCGGCGCTGGCGGCGATCTCGCTTGCTTTCTTCCTGCACCGGCGCCGGTTGCCGGTCGCGGCATGGGCCGCTGGGTTGGGACTGGTCTTTGCCGTAGGGGCTGCCCGTGCAGGGCCGGTTGCGGACGCCCACGGGGCCGCGCAGTCGGCATCGCTGCTGGATCCGCAGCCATTCACGGAAGCAGCACTGGCCGATGCGCGCGCCACGGGCAGGCCCGTCTTCGTGTGGTTCACCGCAGACTGGTGCGTGACCTGCAAGCTGAACGAGCGCGTGGGGATCGAGCGGGAAGAGACCCGGCAGGCGTTCGAGCGGGCCGGCGTCATCTCGCTGCGCGGCGACTGGACGCGAAGGGATGACGAGATTGCCGAATTCCTGACCCGGCAAGGGGCGGCGGGAGTGCCGCTCTACCTGTGGTATCCGGCAGGCGGCACGGCGGAGCCGCGCAGGTTGCCGCAGGTTCTCACACCCGGCACGCTGCCGGACCTCGCCAAGTCCATCACGACCCCCGTTCGATAGCGGGCGGGACGTCTGCTTCCGCTGCTGCGTCCGTCTCGCTTGGCGACCGGCAGTCTTCCACGAAATCGCCGGGGACCGGACTGGCATTGAGTACCAGCGAGCCCGCGCCCGGAATGGTCAGCTCGACGTCCCGCGGACCTGTCAGCGCCTCGAGATTGCCATTCGCCGGATCTACGCTGCCCTGCCAGACCCATGCGCGGCCGTTGAAGGTCGCATCGACCGGAATGCGCGCGACATGGAAGTTGCCGACCAGGGCCATCAGGGCCTTCGACTTCGCGTCGGCCTTGACCAGCCGGGTAAAGACCAGCCGGTTCGGACCGTCTCCCGGCAGAGGCTCGCAGGCCAGTGCCAGCATCGGCGTGCTGCCGGGAATCCCGTAAAGGAGGCGGGTGCCTTCCTCGACCTCGGCCCAGACGGCGCCCTCTACGCTGGGCGAGGGTAGTGGTTCGCCTGCGAATTGCTGGGCTTCTTCCAGAGGAACCCGCTCGACATACGGATCGGTGTCTTCCTGCTGGCAGGCCGTCAGGGCCAGCAGCACGATGGCGGCGAACCTCATCGCGGGCCCATCCGCTTCTTCGTTTCGCGGCCGTATCGCAGCTTGCGCGTGCCCGGCTTGCCTTCGTTGGACCGGCCCACGATGGGCGCCTTCTTCTCGGTATCGGGCAGGCCCAGCTCGTCGTTCTCGAGCCGCCGTATTTCGTCGCGCAATCGGCCTGCTTCCTCGAATTCGAGATTGGCCGCAGCATCGCGCATGCGTTTTTCCAGGTCCTCGATATAGGCGCGCAAATTGTGCCCGACGAGGTTGTTGCGCTCCTCGTCGCCGGTATCGACGGTGACGCCGTCCTGGGCTGCCGAATGGGCCACGATATCGGCAATGTCGCGCTTGATCGTGCGCGGCGTGATGCCGTGTTCCTCGTTATAGGCGCGCTGTTTCTCGCGGCGGCGCTCGGTTTCCGCCATGGCGCGTTCCATGCTCCCGGTAATGCGATCGGCATAGAGGATGACGCGGCCATCGACGTTGCGCGCGGCGCGGCCGATGGTCTGGATCAGGGACGTCTCGGACCGCAGGAAGCCTTCCTTGTCGGCGTCGAGGATGCAGACCAGCCCGCATTCCGGGATGTCGAGGCCTTCGCGCAGAAGGTTGATGCCGATCAGGACGTCGTAGACGCCCAGTCGCAGGTCGCGGATGAGTTCGATACGCTCCAGCGTTTCCACGTCGGAATGCATGTAGCGGACGCGCACGCCCGCCTCGTGCATGAACTCCGTCAGGTCTTCGGCCATGCGTTTGGTCAGCGTGGTGACGAGCGTCCGGTAGCCCTGCTTCGCCGTGGCGAGGCATTCCTGGATGCAGTCCTGCACCTGGTCCTCGACCGGGCGGATCTCGACCGGCGGGTCGATCAGGCCGGTGGGGCGGATGACCTGTTCGGCAAAAACGCCGCCCGACTGGTCCATTTCCCACCCGCCAGGCGTGGCCGATACGCAAAAGGTCTGCGGACGCATCGCATCCCATTCGTTGAAGCGGAGCGGTCGGTTGTCGATGCAGCTTGGCAGACGGAAGCCGTGTTCTGCCAGCGTGATCTTGCGCCGATGGTCGCCCTTCGACATTGCGCCGATCTGGGGCACGGTCTGGTGGCTTTCATCGACGAACAGCAGCGCGTTTTCCGGCAGGTATTCGAACAGGGTAGGCGGCGGCTCGCCCGGCAGGCGGCCGGTCAGGAAGCGGCTGTAATTCTCGATCCCGTTGCAGCTGCCGGTCGCGGCAATCATCTCCAGATCGAAATTCGTGCGTTGTTCCAGGCGCTGCGCTTCGAGCAGGCGACCTTCTTCCTGCAATTCCTTCAGCCGCTCCGTCAGTTCGAAGCGGATCGCTTCCGAAGCCTGTTTCATCGTCGGACCCGGAGTCACGTAGTGGCTGTTGGCGTAGATGCGGATGGTTTCCAGCTCGCGGCCCTTCTGGCCTGTCAGCGGATCGAATTCGTGAATGGTCTCGATCTCGTCGCCGAAGAAGCTGACGCGCCACGCCATGTCCTCGTAATGCGAGGGGAAAATTTCCAGATTGTCGCCGCGCACCCGGAACGTGCCGCGCTGGAAGGCGGCGTCGTTGCGCTTGTATTGCAAGGCGACCAGCTTGCGGATGATCTCGCGCTGGTCGACGCTTTCGTCCTTCTTGATATCGAAGATCATGGCCGAATAGGTCTCGACCGAGCCGATGCCGTAGAGGCACGAAACGGACGCGACGATAATCACGTCGTCGCGTTCCAGCAGGGCGCGCGTGGCCGAGTGGCGCATCCGGTCGATCGCCTCGTTTACCGAGCTTTCCTTCTCGATATAGGTGTCGGAGCGGGGGACGTAGGCCTCGGGCTGGTAATAGTCGTAATAGCTGACGAAATACTCGACCGCATTGTTCGGGAAGAAGCTCTTGAACTCGCCGTAAAGCTGCGCGGCCAGAATCTTGTTCGGGGCCAGGATCAGGGCGGGGCGCTGCAATTCCTCGATCACCTTGGCCATGGTGAAGGTCTTGCCCGAACCGGTGACGCCCAGCAGCACCTGCGTCTGCTCGCCGCCCTCGGCCTCGCGCACCAGTTCCTCGATCGCGGTGGGCTGGTCGCCGCTCGGGGTGTATTCGCTCACCAGCTCGAACTTCTTGCCGGGCATGGATTTTTCCGGACGCGCCGGTTTGTGGGGCGTGAAGTTGTCGCTCGTGTCGGGTTCTTCGAGACCGCGACGGATTACCAGTTCTGCCATGAAAGGGGATATGGGGCAGGCGGGCCCGGTCCTCAAGCGGGCGGTTGCCAGACCGGAGCCGATGCGGCACATCCGGCGTAGCAAGAGGAGCCCGTTTCAATGCCGCAAACTGCCAGAACGACCGGATTGCTGTGTGCCGTGACGGCGCTCGCCCTGACCGCATGCGGAGACAGCGCCGAAGTGGCCGACCCCGCCGATGCGGAGCAGGTGGCCGCGCTGGCCGACAGCCTGGTGAAACCGCAGCCCGGCGAATACGAAGTCGCCTCGGAACTGATCGAGTTTCAGCTGCCCGGCATCCCCGACGACCAGGCAGAGATGATGCGCGGCATCATGGAAGGCGGTTTCTCGCAGACGACGACCTACTGCCTGACCGCGGAACAGGCGGAGAAGGGCTGGCAGGACGCGGTCGAGGGAATGCAGCAGGCCGATCAGGATTGCGAATATTCGAAATTCGAAACGGCGGGCAATACGCTGACGGCCTCCATGACCTGCACGCAGGACGACGGCACCGTGGCACAGGTCGACATGACGGGCGATCTTGCCGAAACCAGCCAGGACATCACCATGGCCATGTCCGGCAAATCCCCCGAAATGCCGGGCGGCGAGATGCAGATGAAGCTTCGCATGAAATCGACGCGGATCGGTGAATGCACCGCCTGATAACCATTGCGGGCTCGCTGGTCCTTGCAGGCTGCGGTTCCGAGCCGATGTCGGCCGAGGAGGTACTGGGACAGGCCGATGCGCTGGAACGGCCGGCGCCGGGCCTCTACCGGACCGAGGCGAAGCTCCTATCCTTCGAAATGCCGGGGATTGCCCCTGCCGACGCCGATCGCTTCCGCAACCGGATGGCCGGTCTGGCAGCGCAGCCCCAGCAGCAATGCCTGACGCCCGAGGAGGCGGAGCGTGGCTTCGAGGATTTGCTGCGTACCATTGGCGAGGATGTGAACGGCCTGACCTGCGCGTTCGAGGATTTCGCCACCGATCCCCCGGCGCTGGACGCGGTCCTGGCGTGTCAAGGCAGCGGCATGGAAGCGCGGATCGGTTTCGACGGCACTGCCGATGCGGACGGACTGGACTTGGAGATGGCGATGGACGCAAGCACGCCGCTCATCCCCGGGCATTCGATGCAACTCGTATTCGACGTATCGTCCGAGCGCGTGGGCGAATGTCCCGCAGCGCAGTGAAAAGGCCGCCTTTCGCAGGGTAGCCTTGCAATTCGGCATCGCGATGTCGATTTCTCGGAAGATGATGCCAAGGCCTTCCATACCCTTCCGGAGCGCAGCGAGCGGCGTCGGCGGCGAGATCGCGCGCCGCGTCGGACTGGCGCGTGAGCCGTGGCCCGAAGACTCGCGGACGCCGGACTGGAAGCTGCTGATCGGCGAACTCAGCGCGCTGGCGGAGCCGGTGAAGCGCGTGGTCAAGGCTCCCTCGACGCGAATAGCATTGCCCCGGACCCGGACCCCCCGCACGGTTATCCTGTTGCCCGGTTTCGCCACCCATCCCGTTCGTATGCGATATTTCGCCCGCGTGCTGGAAGGTGCAGGTCACGCCGTCAAACGCTGGGGGCAGGGTTTCAACTGGGGCGTCTCCAGCGAGCGGTTCGAGGCAGCGGAGCTGAGATTGCTCGACGTGTGCCAGCGAACGGGCGAACCTGTCGTCCTCGTCGGCTGGAGCCTCGGCGGGCTGTTCGCGCGGGAACTGGCGAAGAGGAATCGCGACTCCGTTGCCAAGGTCATCACCATGGGCACGCCGTTCTCTGGCAGTCCGCGCGATAACAACGCATGGCGGGCCTACCAGCTGGTGGCCGGTCATTCGGTGGACAGCCCCCCAATTGAGGCCGACGTGCCGGCCAAACCCCCTGTTCCGACAATTGCACTGTGGAGCCCGCGCGACGGGATCGTCCATCACCGCGCCGCCGCCGGACGACCGGGCGAGCGGGACCGCGCGATCGCCTTGCGCTGCACGCATATCGGCTTTTCCTATGCCCCTGAATCCATCGCTGCGGTTGCGCGGGAACTAGAGGCGGACTGAACCGTCAGTATTGCAGGCGAAGCGCGGTCCTGCGTTTCTGGTTCAAGGTCCCGGGGGTTTAATGGCCGAAGGCGCGAAGCCTTTCGATGAAATGCGTAATGGCGATGGCGGGGTAAGGCCTGCCTATCGGTCTTACTGCGACTGGTTCGAGCAGCAGGATAACGATCTGCTCAAGCGCAAGCACCGTGATGCGGAGGACCAGTTCCGGCGCACGGGCATCACCTTCAACGTTTATGGCGAGGACGAGGCGGAGGAGCGGCTGATCCCGTTCGACATGGTCCCGCGTGTCATCGACGCCGCCGACTGGCGGAAGCTGACGCGCGGCATCGAGCAGCGTGTCAGCGCGCTCAACGCCTTCATGTACGATCTCTATCACCGGCAGGAGATCATCCGCGCGGGCCGCATCCCCGAACGCCTGTTCCGCCAGAACGACGCCTGGCTGTCGAACATGGTCGGCCTCACGCCGCCGGGCAGTGTATACACGCATATCGTGGGCATTGATCTCGTGCGGACGGCGGATGGATTCTTCGTGCTGGAAGACAATGCCCGCACGCCCAGCGGCGTATCCTATATGCTGGAAAACCGCGAAACCATGATGGCGATGTTCCCGGACCTGTTCATGCAGGTCCCGGTCGAAACCGTCTCCAACTACCCGCGCCGCCTTGCAAAAAGCCTGGCCGCCTGCGCCCCGCCGAAATGCGAGGGCAAGCCGCTCGTCGCCGTGCTGACGCCGGGCATCTACAACAGCGCCTATTACGAGCATGCCTTCCTGGCAGACCAGATGGGCGCGGAACTGGTCGAGGGCAGCGACCTGCGTGTCGTCGATGGCCGCGTAACGATGCGCACGACCCGCGGTTACGAACCGGTCGACGTCCTCTATCGCCGCGTCGACGACGAAT
This sequence comes from Altererythrobacter sp. MTPC7, assembly GCF_042851395.1. Lineage (NCBI taxonomy): Bacteria > Pseudomonadati > Pseudomonadota > Alphaproteobacteria > Sphingomonadales > Erythrobacteraceae > Altererythrobacter > Altererythrobacter sp. MTPC7. The sequence goes on from NZ_BTGS01000002.1 coordinate 64,914, forward strand.
TTCTCGATCCGCTGACTTTCAATCCGGATTCCATGCTGGGCGTTCCGGGAATTATGGATGTCTACCGTTCCGGCGGGATCACCATCGCCAACGCGCCCGGAACCGGCGTCTGCGACGACAAGGCGATCTATTCCTTCATGCCGGATATCGTCGAATTCTATACCGGCGAAAAACCGCTGCTGCCCAATGTCGAGACATGGCGCTGCGCGGAGGAAGACAGCCTGAAATACGTGCTCGACAATCTGGGCGAGCTCGTCGTCAAGGAAGTGCACGGATCGGGCGGATACGGAATGCTGATCGGCCCCACATCGACGAAGGCCGAGATCGAGGATTTCCGCAAGAAAATACAGGCCAATCCGCAAGGGTATATCGCGCAGCCGACGCTGTCGCTGTCGACCTGTCCCATCTTTACCGAAGCCGGTTTGGCTCCGCGCCATGTCGATCTTCGTCCCTACGTACTCGTATCGCCGGACGGCATCGACATCACCCCTGGGGGGCTTACCCGCGTGGCGCTGGAAGAAGGCTCGCTGGTGGTCAATTCGAGCCAGGGCGGCGGGACCAAGGATACGTGGGTGTTGAAAGAATAATGCTGGGGCGCACCGCAAACGGACTGTTCTGGATGTTCCGCTATCTCGAGCGGGCAGAGAATACCGCCCGCCTGCTGGACGCCGGCCTGCGCATGTCGCTGACCAGGGACCTGGTGACGGCGGAGGAGGAATGGCGATCGGTCATCCAGACCGCCGGACAGCGCCCCGCCTACGAGACCTATAACGAGACCTATACCGGCGTTCAGGCGTGGAATTTCATCCTGCGCGACCCGAAAAACCCGATGTCCGTGCGGGCCATGCTGGAGAATGTTCGCACCAATGCGCGGGTCGCGCGCAACGCCATCAGCGGCGAGGTGTGGGAAAGCGTCAATGAAAGCTGGATGCAGATCGAATCCGCTCTCGCGAAGCCAGTCGGGCAGGGCCAACTCGGCGATGTGCTCGGCATGGTCAGGCGGGCGGGGACACTCGTCCACGGCGCACTAGGCGATTCCATGCTGCGCGATGCCGGCTTCCATTTCGCCCGCGCCGGAATGTTCGTGGAGCGGACCGACAGCACCGCCCGCATCCTCGACATCAAATATTACCTTCTCTTGCCGAGCCTCTCCTATGTCGGCTCCAGCCTCGATGCGGGGCAGTGGGACACCGTCCTGCGTTCGGTTTCCGGCGACCGCGCATTTCGCTGGCTCAACGCCGGGAATATCGATGCCAAGGGAATCGTCGAATTCCTGACGCTCGATGCGCGCTTCCCGCGCTCCATCGCTTTCTGCCAGTCGGCCCTGCGCGACGAACTCGCCGCGCTCGCCCGGCTCCATCGGAACGAGGGCCGCAGTAACGAACTGATGAGGCAGGCGGATATGCGGCTGACCGACAAGACCGTGGACGACGTATTCGACGTCGGCCTCCACCAGTTTCTCGTCGATACGATGAACACCAACGCCGCGATTGCCGAGGCAATCGCCGAAGACTACAGGTTCCACGCCTGATGCGCCTCGCGATACGACATACCACCAGGTACAATTTCGAAGAGCCGGTCGTGCACGCCCTGCAACGGCTTCGCCTGACACCAAAGACGACACAGGGGCAGGAGATCCTGTCCTGGGACATGTCGTTCGAGAACGCGAAATGCGAGCTCGAATACGAGGACCAGCACCACAACACCGTCAGCCTTGTCGCGGTCGACCAGGGGGTGCGCGAAGTCATCGTCAGGTGCGAGGGCAAGGTCGATACCGAGGACAATCTCGGCGTGATCGGCCGCCATTCCGGCCACCTGCCTCTATGGAGCTTCCTTGGCCAGACCAGGCTTACCCGGCCGGGTGAGCAGGTGAACAAGCTGCTGGATGGACTGGAATGCACCGAAGACGGCAGGCTGGACTTCCTGCACGAACTGTCCCGCCGGATTTCCGACCGCGTCGAATACCGGATCGGCGAGACCGAGGTGCATACCACCGCAGAGGAATCCGCCGCGCAAGGAAGCGGCGTGTGCCAGGATCATGCCCACATCTTCATCGGTGCGGCCCGTGCGCACGATATCCCCGCACGCTATGTCAGCGGCTATCTGATGATGAACGACCGCATCGATCAGGAGGCTACCCACGCCTGGGCGGAAGCGCATATCGACGGGCTGGGCTGGGTCGGGTTCGACATATCGAACCGGATCAGTCCCGATCCCCGTTATATCCGTGTCGCCACGGGGCGCGATTACCGCGATGCGGCCCCGGTGACCGGCATCAGTTTCGGCGGACTATCCAGTTCGCTGCATGTCGACGTTGCTGTTGAACAACAGCAGGTCGAACAGTAACCACCCCCCGAATTATCGGTGCCATCGCACCGGTCGAAGAGAGGCGAAGCCCTGTATGACATATTGTGTCGGAATGATGATCGACAAGGGGATCGTCCTGATGGGCGACACCCGCACCAATTCGGGGGTCGACAACATTTCCGTCTTCCGAAAGATGTTCCACTGGCAGGTGCCGGGGGAGCGAATGCTGGCGGTGATGACCGCCGGCAATCTGGCAACCACGCAAGCGGTGGTCAGCCAGCTGGAAGAGCGCACGAAAACGCCTGACGATCGAAGCAATTCGCTGCTCCAGCTCCCCACCATGTTCATGGTCGCGACCGAGATTGGCAAGCTTCTGCGCGCAACCGTGCAGGAACGGCAGGATGCCAATGGCGTTCGCGGCAAGGGCCGGTTCACCGCCTCGATCATCCTCGCCGGACAGATTGCGGGAATGGAGCCGCGCCTGTTCCACATCTATCCCGAAGGCAATTTCATCGAGGCGGGTCTCGAGACGCCGTTCTTCCAGATAGGCGAGACGAAATACGGCCGGCCGATCATCCTTCGCGGATACGACCGCGAGATGAGCTTCGAAGATGCGGTGAAGCTCCTGATGGTATCTTTCGATTCCACGCTGAAGGCCAATCTGTCCGTCGGCCTGCCCCTCGACCTGATGGTGATCGAGCGTGACAAATACGAACCCACGCACGAACGGCGCATTACGGCGGACGACCCGTATTTCGAAGCGATTTCATCGAGATGGGGCGATGCGCTGAGGGAAGCCTTTCACTCGCTACCCGACTATACTTTTTACAATAAGTAATTCCCCTTGGGCGGTGCGCCCCTACGCGCAACTATCTAGAGATACTTCGCCAATTCGGACCTTTTCCGATCCGGGAAATGCGCGGAATATCGTGATTTGTCGAGCAATCACAGCCATCTAGTTCGGCCATGGTGCTAATACGAATTGGCAAGTCTGACCGATCCGCGATGATGGCCGCTATGGAAAAACGGCTAATACTTCACTGCGTCGATGCCGACGTCCGGGTCCGGGCAGAACTCGCCCGCACCGGTTTCGCCCTGGGCCACCATGCGGAGGTCTACAGCTCCATCTCGGAACTTTGCGAGCGGCCACCGCGCGAAGGCCTGCTGGTCGTGCGGGACAATCCACGAGACGGTGGTTTCATCGCCGCGTCCGAAACCCTCGTCATGAACGGCGTCTGGTTGCCGGCTATCGCCACGGATCTTGCGCCTTCGACTGGGCGGATCGTCTCTGCGATGAAGGCCGGCGCGCTCGATTACCTGCCCTTGCCGATCGATCGCCAGCGCCTTGGTGCGACGCTCGACCGGCTGGGCGGGGAGGTGCAGCGCGAATCCGCGCTCAGGAGACGCAAGGTCGAGGCGAGGGGGCGCATTTCGCAGCTTTCCAATCGCGAGCGGGAAGTGCTCGACTGGCTTAGTGAGGGCAGCAGCAACAAGGCCATCGCACGGCAATTGTGCATCAGCCCGCGCACGGTCGAGATCCACCGGGCGAACATGATGCACAAGCTGGGTGCCCGCCACGCAGCGGAAGCGGTCCGGTTGCGGCTGGAAGCCCAGATCGAGCCGCCCGTCGCCTATTAGCGGCAGAACCCCCCGCCACCCGTCTCGACGTGAAAGTGATCGCGGTGGGCGGCGTTGTAGTCCGGGCCGAGGACGGTGCCGAAGCGCTTGCACGCGCTTTCCTGGATGCGGCGCAGGAACCGCCGTTCCGCTGCCGAGCCGCCGTTCCAGTGGTCGAGGACCGACACCCGCCTGCCATCCTCCAGCACGAAGGCGGCGATGTCGATCGCCTCTGCGCGCGAATGACCGGACCGGCGCGATGTGCCTGCGACGTTGCGGCAGGCGTAGCTGCCCATGGTTTCTATCCTGGCAAGGCCGCTGCCGAGATATTCGCGCGCAGCCCGGTCGACGCCGTAGCGCGCCCAGCCCGACAGGGCATTCGCCGCCGTGCACTGGACCGCCCGCACATTGGTCACCGTGAACCGGCTCCGGTCGCCCTGCAATTCGGTCAGCGACAGCCCGCCGGAGAAATAGCAGCCCGGACCGTCGCTGCGGTTGGAGATGCGCGTGAACCGGGCCCCGCTGGCGGCGAGATTGCCGAGGCATTTCCGGTCGCTGTCCGAGGTGGTGGGCACTACGCCCTGACCCGAACCGGAGCGGTCGATCGGTGGAGGAAGACGCCGCTCGCTCCTGTCCCCCTGCCTTTCCGGCAGGACCTGGCAGCCCGAGGCGACCAAGGAGAGCGCGGCAAGCGCTACGAGGGGAAACCGACCGTCCATCGCCCTTTAGATGAAGGCCCCGGCCTTAATGGCGGCCTAACCCCTCCCAGCGCTGCTCAACTGCCTACCCGCCGCGTCGCGTTCGAGACCAGCCAGATGGCGAGGCTCGATGCGATGAAGCCCGGTATGATTTCGTAGACGCCCGGTCCGCCGAGGAACGCGCCGTTCCAGCCGAGCGCAATCCACGCCATCACCACGCCTGCGCCCGTCACGAGGCCGGCCACCGCGCCCGCGCCGGTCATCCGTTTCCAAGTGAGGGCGAACAGGATCAGCGGCCCGAACGCCGCGCCGAAGCCTGCCCATGCGTTGGCCACCAGCCCCAGGACTTCGCTTTCCGGATCGGCGGCAATCGCGATGGCCGCCAGCGCCACCAGCAGAACGGCGATGCGGCCGACATTCACCGCCTCGCGCTCGCTGGCTTCCTTGCGCAGGAACAGGCGGTAGAAGTCTTCCGTCAGCGAGCTGGAGCTGACCAGCAATTGCGAGCTGATTGTGCTCATGATCGCGGCCAGCAGCGCGGCCAGCAGGAAGCCGGTAACGAGCGGGTGAAACAGCAGGGTCGCCAGGACGATGAAGGTCGTTTCCGGGTCCTCCACCACGACACCGTTCGCCTCGGCATAGGCGCGGCCTGCAATGCCGACGCCGATGGCCCCGATCAGGGCGACCAGCATCCACGACAGGCCGATATTGCGCGCCACCTTCACATCGGCGACGCTGCGCACCGCCATGAAGCGCACGATGATATGCGGCTGCCCGAAATAGCCGAGGCCCCATGTCACCGCGCTGAGCCAGCCGATCAGGGTCAGGCCGCTGAACAGGTTCAGGTAATTCGCATTGCCTGCCGCGCGCGCCGCCTCTGCCGCCAGTGCAAGGTCGGTTCCGCCCGTCAGCACGACCAGCGGCATGATGACGAGCGCAACCACCATGATGCAGCCCTGCACGAAATCGGTCAGGCTGACGGCCAGAAAACCGCCGATCATGGTGTAGGCGAGGACGACGCCCGCCGTGATCCAGATGCCCAGCATGTAATCGCTCATGCCTGCATCGGGCAGCAAACCGGCAAAGGCGGTCTCGAACAATTTGCCCCCGCCGACGAGGCCGGCGGCGGTGTAAACCGTGAAGAACAGCACGATGATGATGGCCGATACCACGCGTAGCGCGATCGCCTTGTCCGGGAAGCGGTTGGCGAGGAACTGCGGGATGGTCAGCGCATTGCCCAGTTCCTCCGTCTGCTGGCGCAGGCGGGGGGCGACGATGATCCAGTTGGCGACCGCGCCGGCGAACAGGCCGATGCCGATCCATGCCTCCACGAGGCCCGCGGCGTAGAGCGCACCCGGCAGGCCCAGCAGCAGCCAGCCCGACATGTCGCTTGCCCCGGCGCTCAGCGCGGCGACCGCAGGGTGCAGGTTGCGTCCGCCCAGCAGGTATCCCTCGCTGTCCTCCGTCGATTTGCGCCAGGCATAGAGCCCGATGCCCAGCATAAGGATGAAATAGGCGGCAAGTGAAATGAGTGTTCCGGTCTGCATGTGGCCGCGCGCTACCAAAAAGACCGCGTCATGGCCACCGGAGCGGGGCCGAGGGCGACGGGGATCGCTTCTGCGAGCGCATGGCGGCCGGTGCGAAGTTGACAAAGGCGACACTGCAAAATCGCGATGTGGCGCTTCAAGTGCCTGACATGGCGATGAAAACCGCTTTCTGGCGAAGTTGACACATCGCGTGGGAGAAAAGGAAAGCGCGCCTCGTCCATGGCCACTTCATGGCAGGTGAAGTCGGTGTAGGAAAATTGTTTCGTCGCCCTCTGCGCCCCCTGTCCGCCGGCGCCCGGCTGCGTTAGGCAGGCGGCCATGGACCTTTCCCCGACCCTGCTGACCGCTGCGATGGCCGTGGCCTTCTCGCTGGTTCACCTCTTCGTCGGACGGCTGCGCTTCCTCGACGTGGAGCCGCGCAGCGCCTGGCTCAGCTTCGCCGGCGGTGTGGCCGTGGGCTACGTCTTCCTGCACATCCTGCCCGAACTTGCAGCCCACGGCGCGACCTTCACGCAGGCGACCGGCGTTTCCACGAAGCTTGCGGAAAGCATGGTCTATACGCTGGCATTGGCAGGGCTGGTGCTGTTCTACGGGCTGGAGAGGGCCATTGTCGTCAGCCGGGACGAGCGGCGATCGCAGGAGGGGCGCGACCGGCCGGAACACGGCATATTCTGGCTGCATATCGCGGCCAGCAGCACGCTGATCTTCGTCGTCGCCTATCTCCTCAACCACCGGGAGGACCCGACACTGGCCGGGCTGGCGCTGTTCTTCGGCGCGCTGCTGCTGCATTTCGTGACAGCCGATTTCGGGGCGAGGGCCGACCATCCCGAACTTTACGACCGGCGCGGGCGCTGGGTGCTGGTGGCCGCCACGCTGGGCGGCTGGGTGACGGGCCTGTTCCTCGAACTGCCCGAACTCGCGATCGGATGCCTGTTCGCCTTTGTCGGCGGGGCGATCATCCTGGTGGTGATGAAAGAAGAGCTGCCGGAGGAAGCGGCCAGCCGCTTCCTGCCGTTCCTGGGCGGCGCTGCCCTTTATTCGGCGCTGGTCCTTTCGGAAGTCTACCTGGTGCGCTGAGCACGCCCCCCTGTGGACGGCGCCGACCCGCGCCGGACCCATTCCAACGCCGGTCCGTTGCGACAGGGAACACCCCATCAAGGAGATTTCCCGCATGAACCGTTTCACCGGCAAGACCGTCATCGTAACAGGCTCGTCCTCCGGCATCGGAGAGGCGACTGCGCGCCGCTTCGCCGCGGAAGGCGCGAATGTCGTTCTCAATTCCCGCAGCCGCGACGACCTGGAAAAGGTCGCGAAGGACCTGGACGAGGACCGCACCCTGATCATGGAGGGGAGCATTTCCGATCCCGACATGGCAGAGGCTATCATCGCCCGCACGATCGAGCATTTCGGCCAGCTCGACGTGCTTGTGAACAATGCCGGCGTGGCCGCCGCGGGCATGATGCGCAAGGCCAGCAATGACGACATCGACAAGGTGATCGACATCAATGTGAAGGGCACGATGTATATGTGCCGCGCGGCCATTCCCGAACTGGCGAAGACCAAAGGGTCCATCGTCAACACATCCAGCGTGTCGGGGCTGGGCGGCGACTGGTCGATGCCGATCTACAACGCGTCGAAGGGTGCGGTATCGAACCTGACCAGGGCGCTGGCGCTGCAGCTGGGCAACAAGAAGATCCGCGTCAACGCCGTGTGCCCTTCCTTCACCCGGTCGGAGATGACCGATGGTATGGGCGACAATGACGACCTGATGGAAGCGTTCAACCGCCGGATGCCGCTGGGCGCTCCGGCAGAAGCGGACGATATCGCCGGGCCCATCCTGTTCCTCGCCAGCGACGATGCGCGCATGGTGACGGGCGTGAACCTGCCGGTCGATGGCGGGGTCAATGCCAGCAATGGCCAGCCCAACTTCCTCGCTTTCAAGTGAGCGAAATGGGGACCGGGGGTGTTGCCAACCGCGTGCTGAAGGACAGCAAGCGGGCCTCCGGTAGCCTACAAATCTAGGAGAGCCGGCGGCGGCGATTTCAGGATGATGGGCTCGGCTGGCGGACCATTCGAACGGAAACCGCTGGGCGAAGGGGGGGATTGCGCACGCGCAGAACTGGTTGGACGCGGGGAAGTCTGCGTGGATCGCGATGAAGTGGGAGCGGTGGTCCTTCGCCCGGGGACCGGGTCGTTCTGGGAATCCTCCAACGCAGTGTCTGCCCTGTCGCGAAAACGATCATCCGCAAACCCGCCGTCTTCGTCCGGCCCGTAAAAATCGTCGAGCAGTGCATTGCTTGTGTCCGGCTGACGATAATTGAGCCGCCCCGTTCGGGAGTCTGGATCTTGCGCCCGGGCAGAGGCATCGGCGCTGACCTTTTTCGACGATGTGAACGACACATCGTCGGACGCGGCTATGGTTGACACAGTCGAATTCTCGCCGGCAATCAACATGGCGGCCAGAGCGATAATGGCGACGAAGGACAACCAGTATTTCGGATTCATCGAAACCCCTTCTTTCCGATCAGGACGCCGAATAGGTGTCGCATGTGCGCACGGGCAGTCCGGGGGACGGATAGACGCCAGACAGGTCACGTGTGCCGCGTACGTTGAATGCGGAATGGGTGCGGATATATTCCTTCGACAGGAAACGGGTCGCCAGTTCCAGGTCGATCAGGGGTTCGTATTCGTAGATGATCTCCACGAAGATCACCGCCTGGTTGGGCGAGGCGGTGATTTCCTGACCCGTCTTGCCCATGCCGGCAAAGGCGGTACCGCTCGAGCCGGTGCCTTCCGGTCCGTAGGCGGAATCGACCTCCAGCTCGCCCATGCAGCGTTGCCAGTGGATCCACTGGCCGCCATCGCTGTTCTGTTCCAGGCTGCTGATGATGACACGGGCGTTTTCGAAAAGCTCGATCTCCGCGCCCGCCTGCAGATCCACGCCCAGAAGGATATCGTTGATGTCGGCTTCGTAGATTTTCTGCGCGTTGAGAGCGTCCCGGTCACCGATGCGCGAACCGTTGTCGGCAATATGCATGGCCGCCTGGCTGACGCGCAAATTGGTTATCGCATAATTGGACAGTTCGATCCCGCTCACGCCCACCAGCGCCAGGATTGGCGCGAGCATCGCGAATTCGACCATGGCAAGGCCGGATGCATCGCGCAGGCCCAGCCGGATGTTCCGGCCCATGATGGAAAGGCGTTCGGACAATCTCATGTGCAATTGCCCAGCACGACGGGGCGTTCCTGCTGTCCGTCATAGGGTTGGTTGCGCAGGACAGTCGACGCGGTCACGGAGATTTTCTTGGGCACGTTGATGAACGTGTCGAGCGGAAACATCCGGTCGTATTGCGCGGTTACGGTATAGAGCACCGCATCCCGCGCACCGCCAAGCCCGCTCTTGCCGCGATCGGCATCCCAGGTCCCGTTATCGTTGACATCGTCGAACTGCTCACCGTTGTCGCAAACGCCGTTGCCGTTGGTATCGATGTAATCCTCGGGCTTTTGGACATTGGCAAATGTCGCGTAATTCTTGCGCTCGAAATCGATTTTCGCGTCCGGCACGATGAGCTTGATGTCCTGCCTGACGGCAGCGTCGAGAGCATCGGTCGTGGTGATCGTCGGTTCGAGTGTCGATTTGCGGGCCGATTGCTGCAGGGCGCCTTGCATCACGGTCTTGGCATAGATCTGGAAACCGAAATCGAACAGGCCGACCAGCATAAGGCAAAGGATCGGTGCAACGAAGCCGAACTCCGTCAGCGTCGCGCCGGTTTCGTCGTTCGCCAGCCTGCGCAGACCGGACCCGTATGCGTGAGCAAACCTGCGCGTCATTCGACCAGCCTCAGCTCCGCGATGCTTGTTGCGATCGTGCGGAAACGTGTGATCAGCGTGGTCTGGTTGTCGGCCGTCATTGCACGGCTCTCGTCGCTCGCGCAGCCGCGGGTGTGATTGTTCAGGGGGTTGTTGAACGAGACGGTCCAGATCGTGATGCCCTTGTTCTTGGCCTGTTCGCAAATAGCATCGAGGCGAGCATTGTGGATTGCAGCGATACCGTCCCAATCGTCACGCCATTTTGCCGTACCGTCTTTGAACCCGGCGAGATGACCATCCATGTCCGGGTTGCCATAGGCGTTCTGCCAGTAAGGGCCTGGCGACATCGCGCCGTCTGTCATGAAGATCATGTGGCGGATAATCGGATCGCCGTTGGGGGCAGTCCTGTTGGTGCTGGAGAATATGCCGTCGGGAGAGAGCAGGCGTGCACCCCACAGAACGCCGAGATCGTGCATCGTACTGCCGCCGGCGGTCAGCGCATTGATGCGGTTTTCGAACACCGTGTTGCGATCGGTGCCGCTCAACTTGTATTCGGATAGCGCGTACGCACGAGGCGGGCAGACATTGTCCCTGCGCTGCCAACTGCTTGGCACCGCCTTCGAATTGGTCGTGGTTACCGGGTCCTTCTGGTTCCGGTCTTCCGTGATCGCGTTCCAGAGCGGCCGCCACTGAGTATTCTTATTGGCTGAATCAGGGACGAGGTCGATGTCCAGATCATAGGCACCCGCCGGGATCGGATCGAAGTCCGTCGTCGCGACGGTCGTCGCTTCTTCGATACATCCGTCCCAGGTCTGGGGGGGGAATGTATTCCTGAACCGGAAAGGCGTTCCGTCAGCCTTCATAACTTGCGTTACGGTTTCGAATTTCTTGAAAGACGACGTGTCGAGGGTAGTTTCCGCGAAGGTGTAATCCTTGAAACGGGTCTCGTAAGTCGGGGGAACCGCAGGCTTCCCGGGTTTGGCAGGAGAACCTTCGATAACCCTGTACTTGCGCACGCGCGCTTCGCAGGCGCCGTAATATCGCCCGTATCCGTCGCGAAAATAGTTCCGGTAGTAATCGTCGTCGCTGATGACCCACTTCTCGCCATTGACCGTATAGGTCCCGTCATAGGCGTTGCAGGCAGCCGAGCCGTAAGTCGAATGGTTGGGGTCGTTCGACCAAGCGTAATCGAACAAGGTCGAACTGCCGAGATTCCCCTTGTCGCGCGTTACCAGTTCGCGCTGATCGGAATAGAGTTCTTCCCTGTCGGGGGTCGCAGGCTCACCCGGCACGGCAGGCGACCCCGGGTCGGTCATCACGGTTTCGAAATTGGCTTCGCGCGTCTGGTATTGGTGCGTATCGGCCAGATAATCTGCGTTGAGATCGTTCAGGATATTCCCGACATTCATGTTGGAATTGTACGGAACGATTGCGATGCGCACGCGAGCATCGGCAGGGGCCACGGCCATGATCTCGTCATAGAACGCAAATACGGCGGACTTGAGCGCGTCGATCTGACTTACGCCTTCGTTCAGATCGTTCATCGACCCCGACATGTCGAGAACCAGCGAAATATCGATATTGGGCAGGTTGAGGTCGGCGCTGCAATCGACGTCCAGCTCGATGTTATCGAACCCGAATACCTTCATCAGCGTCACGGGGACGCTCGTCTGTGCCGTGCCGTCAAGCCGGGTACCGCTGGCGTGAGACAATTCGTAGGTCGTCGTCCCCGTTCCGTACATTCCCTGCGTGAAATTGACCTCAAAGAAATTGTCAGCAAGATCCTCGATCTCGGTAGGGATCACGCCGCCGGTAATACTGTCACCGGCCAGCTTCTTGCGCGCTGCCAACGTCGCCGCATCGCATGCCTGCTGAAGACGCGACTGGGCCAGATACATCCGGCTGGCGTCCACGCCGCCCCCGATCACGCCGATGATCGGCAGAATGGCAGCCGCTCCGATAGCCAGCGTATTCGCGCGCTTGTCACGCACGAGCGAACGCAACAGCGCATTCGAACGCCGCGACGCTTTCGCCCCGTCTGCCCCTGTCCGGTCCCTGCTCATGACCAGGTGATTTAGGGACGAAACCTTACCAAAAAGTGTGCCGTCTGCGCGCGATCAGTTGCCCGATGCGCGCTTTGCCTTCTTGCGCTCGTGCGGGTCGAGGATCGCCTTACGGAGGCGGATGCTCTGCGGGGTGACTTCGACCATCTCGTCGTCGTCGATATAGGCGATGGACTGTTCCAGCGTCATGACGCGCGGGGGCGTCAGGCGGATAGCGTCGTCCTTGCCGGTGGAGCGGAAGTTGGTCAGCTGCTTCGACTTCATCGGGTTGACTTCGAGATCGTCCGGCTTGGCGTTCTCGCCGATCACCATGCCTTCGTAGATCTTCGCGCCGCCGCCGATGAACAGCTCGCCGCGATCTTCCAGCGCATTGAGCGCATAGGGGACGGCTTCACCCGGCACCATAGAGATCAGCACGCCGTTCTGGCGGCCTTCGATCGGGCCCTTGTAGACGTCGTATTTCTCGAACAGGCGGTTCATGATGCCCGTGCCGCGCGTGTCGGACAGGAATTCCCCGTGATAGCCGATCAGGCCGCGGCTGGGCGCGCTGAAGGTGATGCGGGTCTTGCCCATGCCGCTGGGGCGCATTTCGGTCAGCTCTGCCTTGCGGCGCTGCATCTTCTCCACGACCGTGCCCGAATGCTCGTCGTCCACGTCGATGACGACGGTTTCATACGGCTCCATGCGCTGACCGTTTTCCTCGCGGAACAGGACGCGCGGACGGCTGATGCCGAGTTCGAAGCCCTCGCGGCGCATCGTCTCGATCAGGACGCCCAGCTGCAATTCGCCGCGGCCCGCGACTTCGAAGCTGTCCTTGTCGTCGGCTTCCGTCACGCGGATGGCGACATTGGTTTCCGCCTCGCGGTTCAGGCGGTCGCGGATCATGCGGCTGGTAACCTTGTCGCCTTCGCGGCCCGCCAGCGGCGAATCGTTCACCGCAAAGCGCATGGCGAGGGTGGGGGGATCGATCGGCTGTGCCTCGATCGCTTCCTTCACCGACGGATCGGCGATGGTGTTCGAAACGGTCGCCTTTTCGAGGCCCGCCAGCGCGATAATGTCGCCGGCCTTCGCGCTTTCGACCGGCACGCGGTCGAGCCCGTCGAAGCTCATCAGCTTGGTCGCACGGCCCGTCTCGATCACATTGCCGTCGCGGTCGATCGCGTGGATCGGATCGTTGACATTGACCGTGCCCGACTGGACCCGGCCGGTGAGCACGCGGCCCATGAAATTGTCGCGGTCGAGCAGGGTGGCGAGGAAGCTGAACGGTCCGCTTTCGTCCAGGCCCGGGGCGGGCACGTGCTCGACGATGCGCTGGAACAGCGGTTCCAGGCTGCCTTCGCGCACGTCGTCGGTTTCGCCCGCATAACCGTCGCGGCCCGACGCGTAGAGCGTGGGGAAGTCGAGCTGTTCGTCATTGGCATCGAGGCTGACGAAGAGGTCGAACACCTCGTCCAGCACTTCCTGCGGGCGGCCGTCGGGGCGGTCGATCTTGTTGACGACCACGATAGGCTTCAGGCCCAGGGCCAGCGCCTTGCCGGTGACGAACTTGGTCTGCGGCATCGCGCCTTCCGCGCTGTCGACCAGCAGGATGACGCCGTCGACCATCGACAGGATACGCTCCACCTCGGCGCCGAAATCGGCGTGGCCGGGCGTATCGACGATGTTGATGCGCGTGCCGTTCCATTCGACGCTGGTGCATTTGGCGAGAATCGTGATCCCGCGTTCCTTTTCCAGGTCGCCGGAATCCATGGCCCGTTCCTCGACCCGCTGGTTCTCTCGGAACGTGCCGGACTGGCGGAAAAGCTGGTCGACGAGGGTGGTTTTACCGTGATCGACGTGGGCGATGATCGCCACGTTGCGAAGCGCTTGGGACATGGGTTTTCTCGTAGGGAAACGGATCAGGGGGTGCGCGCGACCGGGTGGAGGGAGCGCGCCGTGCGGGGGCCCATTACAAGCTAGGGCGGGGCAGGACAAGCTGTGCTGCACCTGCGAACGCCGCAATGTGCCTGTGTGGCCGCAATGCCACACCTGAAAAATCCCGTGACTCTGCGGCTTTGAGACTGCTTGAGCGGTTCCGCCGCACCCACTAAAGGCCACAGATGCAGCGTCTTGCGGACGAAACGGTCCGCTGTCCGGCGCTTCGTTCGGAGAGGAACCCATTGATGAAATCCATGACTACCGGCCTTGCCGGAACCGCACGCTTTGCCCTTCTGGCAGGTGCTGCTTCCATCGCCTTCCCCGCAGCCGCGCTCGCCCAGTCCCCCCAGGCTGAAGCCGATGCCGCGATCGAGGCAGGTGGTCCCGACGATGGCGACGCCTTCACCGGCATGGAAGAAACCGCCAACGAAAACGACGTGATCATCGTGACCGCGACCAAGCGTGCGACCACGCTGCAGGAAACGCCGGTCTCCGTCAGTGTCACCAGCGGCGAAACGCTGGAGCGCGCGGAAATCCGCGATCTTGGCGACCTGCAGACCGTCGCCCCGTCGCTGCGCGTTAGCCAGCTGCAGAGCGCGGCCAACACCACCTTCATCATCCGCGGCTTCGGCAACGGCGCCAACAATTTCGGCATCGAGCCGTCGGTCGGTGTCTTCATCGACGGCGTCTTCCGCTCGCGTTCGGCCTCGTCGATCAACGACCTCGCCAACGTGTCGCGGATCGAAGTCCTGCGCGGTCCGCAGAACACCCTGTTCGGCAAGAACGCCAGTGCCGGCGTCATCTCGGTCGTCACGCGCGAGCCGCAGTTCGACTTCGGCGGTTCGGTCAGCCTGACCTACGGCAATTTCGACCAGATCGTGGCCAAGGCCGACGTGACGGGCCCGCTGTCCGACTCGGTCGCCTTCTCGCTCGACGGCACCTACAACAAGCGCGACGGCTACGTGGATGTCGTGAACCTGGACGAGGACATCAACGAGCGTGACCGCTACGTCGTTCGCGGCCAGCTGCTGTTCGACAATGGCGGCCCGCTCCGCCTGCGCGCCATCGGCGACTACTCCAAGATCGACGAGCTGTGCTGCTATGCCGGCAATGTCCGCGCCGGAGCCACCACCCCGCTGCTGTTCGCAGTCGGCGGCGCGGTCGGCGTGGAAGACGTGTTCTCCGACCAGGCGTTCCTGAACGTCCTGCCGGAAAACAACATCGAGAACTACGGCGGCTCGCTGCAGGCGGATCTCGAGCTGGGCGCGCTGACGCTGACCTCGATCAGTGCCTATCGCGAACTGCGCAGCTTCAACCAGCAGGACGTAGACTTCTCCAGCGCGGACATCGTCAATGAATTCCGCGACCAGTCGGTCGACACGATCACGCAGGAACTGCGTATCGCCTCCGATTTCGACGGTCCGTTCAACTTCCTGCTCGGCGGCTTCTACTTCAACGAAGACATCACGCAGCTGAGCGGTCTGGACAACGGCCAGGCCAGCCGCACGTTCTTCGACCTGGTCGCGGGCGCCGGCACGCCGGGCACGCTGGGCTTCGTGGAAACGACGCTGGGCCTGCCGGTGGGCGGTTCCTTCGCCCCGGGTGCGACCACCCGCGAGAATTTCACGCTGGACAATGAATCGTACTCGATCTTCGGCACGGTCGACATCGAAGTCACCGATCGCCTGACGCTGACCGGCGGCTTCAACTACACCGACGACAAGAAGGACTTTGCCCTGTCGCAGCAGTCGCTCGACCCCCTGGGCCAGGTGAACTTCGTCGATGCGGTGATCGTGGGCGGCATCGCGCAGGCCCTGCAGATCCCCGTCAGCGCGGTCACGCCGACCGTCATCCAGCAGTTCGCAGCCGCATCGCCGGCCGGTTTCCAGCAGATCGCCGGTATCGCGACGACGCCGTGTTCGGCAGCCGCACCGCCCCCGGCGTGCAACCAGCTGCTGCCGCTGCAGGCGCTGCAGTTCCTGCCGCCGTTCCTGGCCCTGCCGAATGCGGTCGAAGACGGACAGACGCGTGACGACGACTGGAGCTACACCCTGCGTGCAGCCTACGAAATCTCCAACGCGTTCAACGTCTATGCGACCTACGCCACGGGCTTCAAGGCAAGCTCGGTCAACCTGTCGCGCGACAGCCGTCCGGCGGGCGTGGACTTCACGCCGGGTCCGTTCGGCAGCACGATCCTGGCACCGTCCTCGCCGATCCTCGACGCCGGCCTCGCAGTGCCGAACCTGTCGACGGGTTCGCGCTTCGCCGGTCCGGAGAAAGCCGAAGTCTACGAAATCGGCGTGAAGGCACAGATCGATCGCCTCGGCTTCAACCTCGCGCTGTTCGACCAGACGATCGAGGGCTTCCAGTCCTTCGCCTTCACCGGCACGGGCTTCGCACTGGCCAATGCCGGTTCGCAGTCGGTCAAGGGTTTCGAGTTCGATTCGACCATCAACCCGGTCGATCCGCTCGTGCTGACCTTCGCGCTGACCTATCTCGACAGCAAGTATGACAGCTTCCCCGGCTCTGCCGTGGGCGACCTCACCGGCCTGTCGGTCGCCGGTGTGCCGGAATACACGATCTCGACCTCGGCGACCTACACGCACGAGTTCGGCGCATCGGGCAACCAGCTGATCGGGCGCGTGGACTATTACCACGAGAGCGCGACGCAGATCCTCGACGGCCTGCCGGCCTTCGTCGACAGTTCGCTGGCCAATCCGGGCGCACCGGCACGGGCCATCGCGCGCGATTACCGCCGCGAGGTCAACCAGGTGAACGCGTCGCTGACGCTGGCCCTGGAAAACGGCTTCGAGCTGGGCGCCTATGTCCGCAACCTGACGAACGAGCGTTACCTGACGACGATCTTCGACGGTGTGGCACAGCAGGGCACGATCTCGGGCTATCCGAACGCGCCGCGCACCTACGGCGTCACGGCACGCTATCGTTTCTAAGGACAGGCTTTTCTCAAGGCTTGGACGGGGAAGGGGAGCTTCGGCTCCCCTTTTTCGTGCCCTCATCGCAGGTTCTCGCTGAACGCGCACCGCTGCCGGGCTGGCGCGATTTTCCCGCTTCCGCTTTTGCGGGAGGAAGCTAGTCTTCGCCCTTCGCATGACACGCCGCGCGGTGCGGTGCATGCTGAGGGGGAAATTGACATGGACTGGATGACACTGCCGCTGAAACGCTATGCCGAATTCAGCGGGCGCTCCCGGCGCCGGGAATACTGGATGTTCGTGCTTTTCATCATCGCGGTGTCGGTCGGCATCGGGATCGTGGAGGCCATTCTCGGGCTCAGCGCGACCATCGGCGATGCCTACGGACCGATCTCGCTGCTGTTCCTGCTCGCGATCTTCATCCCGTCGCTGGCGGTACAGGTCCGCCGTTTCCACGACCAGGGGCGCAGCGGCTGGTTCGTCCTGCTGAACTTCATCCCGTTTATCGGCACGCTGATCGTGCTGGTCTTCATGTGCCTGGACGGCACCGACGGTCCCAACGAATACGGACCCGATCCGAAGGCCTCGCTGCCGGGTTAAAGCGCGCGCAGCGCCTGGGCAGGCTTGGCCCTGAGAAGTGGCAGGGAGCCGAGGATGGCGAACCCGATCACGAGGGCGAGGCCTGCCCCCAACACGGCGAGGACGACGCCCCAGTCGGGCAGCCAGTCGAATTCGAACAGCTGGGTGACGACCAGCCATGCCAGAGCGCTGCCGATGGCCAGCGCGACCCCGGCCAGCACCAGCGCCAGCAGGGCGTATTCGAGGAACTGCATCCACAGGATTTGCCCGCGGCTCGCGCCCAGCACGCGCATGACCACGGTATCGTAGGTGCGCGCGGCCCGGGCGGCGGCAATCGCGCCCAGCAGCACGGCAAGGCCCGCAAGCACGGCGACGGAGGCTGCGGCTAGCGTGGCGAGGCCGACCTGCCCCAGTATCTCCCGCGCCTGCACCAGCACCTGGCCGACCTCGATCACGGAACTGGAGGGGAAGGTCTGGACCAGACCGCGCAGCAGCGGCCCGGTATCGCCGGTATTGGGCAGCTCTATGGTCGCGGCAAGGTTGTGCGGTGCATCCTCCAGCGCATTGGGGCTGAAGACGAGCACGTAGTTGAAGCCCATGCTTTCCCAGTCGATCCGGCGCAGATTGGCAACGCGCGCGCTGCGCTCCACGCCCAGCAGGGCGACGGTGATTGTGTCGCCCACCTGCAGGTCGATGGCCGCGGCGAATTCCTCGTCGACGCTGACCTGCGGCTCACCCTGCCACATCGGGCCCCACCACTCGCCTTCGACGATGGTGTTTCCGGGGGGCACGTTCTCGGCATAGGTCAGGCCGCGCTCCCCGCGCAGGGCCCATGCACCGTCGGGAATTTCCTCCAGGTCCGCCACCCGCGTCAGGTCGCCTTCCGGACCGTAAGCCGTGACGGAGCCGCGCAGGGCGGGGACGGTGCGGATAACGGCGTCCTCGTCTTCCGCCCGGACCAAGGACCGGAAATCCTCCGCCTGGTCACGCGGGATGTCGAGCACGAAGTAGTCGGGCGCCTCGGCCGGGACGCGGCTCCGGATATTGCCGTCGATGGCGGTCTGGATCGCGGCCAGCAGCACGAAGGCGGACAGGCCGAAGCCGAGCGCGGTCACCAGCGCGCCGGTCGATGTGCCGGGGCGGTGCAGATTGGCCAGCGCATTGCGCAGCAGCGGGTCCGCCGGACGCGGCACGGCTCGCGCGATGTGGCGTATGGCCATGCCCAGCCCTGCCAGCAGCAACAGCATGGCCGCCGCCCCGGCCAGGAAACCGCCGGCCAGCAGCGGATCGTTCGATGTGACGAGCGCCAGCACGACGATAGCGAAGAGCCCTCCGCCGACCCATTTCAGTGCCGTGCGGTCGCGTGTCAGCGGGGACGTGCGGGCGCGCATCAGCGCCATCGCCGGAAAACGGCGGGCGCGCAGGATCGGCGTCGCGGCAAAAACCAGCGCGACCAGCAGGCCGTATGCGCTCGCCAGCAACAGCGCGCCGGGTTCGAAAACGAAGCCGCCCTCGACCGGCAGGAGGTCTTGCAGTGCCATGCCCAGCAGGGGCGTGATGGCGAGACCGGCGGCCAGTCCGGCAAGGCTGCCGACCACGGCGGCGAGCCCGATCTGGAGGCCGTAAATGCGGGTGATGTCCCTGCTCGTCGCGCCCAGCACTTTCAGCGTGGCGATGCTGCTACGGCGCGCCTCGAGATAGGAGGACACGCCGCCGCCGATGCCGATCCCGGCAATGACCAGCGCGGCTAGGCCCACCAGCGTCAGGAATTCGCCCATCCGGTCGACGAAGCGGTCCGCGCCGGGGCTGGCGCGGTCGCGGTCGCGGAAGTCGAAACCGGCAAGCGGAAACGCGTCGGTCAGTTCCTCCTCCACCGCCTCGGGATCGCGCGAGGGGTCGGTGAAGGCGATGCGCGTCTTGCTCTGGTACATGGCGCCCGGCTGCAGCAGGCCCGCATCCTGCGGCACACCCTCGGCCACGATGATGGTCGGGCCGAGCTGGAAGCCTTCGCTCAACTTGTCCGGCTCGGTATCGATCACGCCGCCGGCGCGCAGGGTCGCCGTGCCGACGCGGAACGTGTCGCCTACGGCGATGTCCAGCCGGTCCATCGCGCCCTGGCCGAGCCACGCCTCCCCGGCGGGCGGGGCACCGACCGTGCGCCCGTCCTGCAGCGTCAGCGCGCCGTAGAGCGGATATTTGCCGTCCACCGCCTTCAGCCCGACAGGGGCAGTGTTCTCGCCATTGCGGGCCACCACCTGCAGGCGGGTGCCGGTCGACAATTCGCCATAGCGGGCGAGCGCCGCGAATTCCTCTGCATTGGGGGAGCGCTGCCAGATCTCGACTTCCAGATCGCCGCCGAGCAGTTCCTGCCCGCGATTTTCCAGCTCGCGGTCGATGGCCCCCGTCAGCGTGCCGATGGCAGCGAGCGCCCCGGTGCCCAGGAACAGGCAGACGAGCAGGAGGCGCAGGCCCTTGAACCGCAGGTTCAGCTCTCGCCGCGCCAGCGTCCAGGCCGCGGTCCATGACAAACCGCCCGCCGCGGCGTGGTCGCTCATGCGGCGGTCCCGTTGTCGGCAGTGTCGGTGGCAATGCGGCCATCGGCCAGCGTGATGATCCGGTCGCAGCGTTCGGCCAGTGCCGGATCGTGGGTGATGATGACCAGCGTCGCGCCTGTCTGTGCGCGGCGGTCGAACAGGACGTCGACGATTTCGGCGCCTGTCGCCGCGTCGAGATTGCCGGTCGGTTCGTCGGCGAAGATCAGTTCCGGGCGCGGCGCGATGGCGCGGGCGATGGCGACGCGCTGCTGTTCCCCGCCCGAAAGCTGGGTCGGATAATGGTCGAGCCGGTGGCCAAGGCCCACGGCCGTCAATTCGTCCCGTGCACGGTCACGCACGCCGGTCATCGAAGCCAGTTCCATCGGGGTGGCGACGTTCTCGGTCGCGGTCATGGTCGGCAGCAGGTGAAACGCCTGAAGCACTATGCCGATACGGCCCCTGCGGGCCTGCGCCAGGCCGTCCTCGTCCATGGCGGCGAAATCCGCGCCTGCCACGGTGAGGGAGCCGGACGTGGCGCGTTCCAGCCCCGACAGCACCGCCATCAGCGAGCTCTTGCCCGAACCAGACGGGCCGAGCAGTGCCAGCACCTCGCCCGGCGCAACATCGAGATCGACACCTTTCAGGATCTCGACGGGCTGGCGGTCCTGTCCCAGCGTCAGGGTCAGGTTGCGGGCGGATATGGCGGCGCCGCGCACGGCGTCTGTTTCGGGGGTAGTGGTCACCCGTGTGCAGTGGCATAAGGGCGGCCATGGAACAACCTAGCCCTAGTGCCGCTCGGCCTGCCGCCATCCGCTCTTCATCGAAAATCCTCGCTCCGCTCGCTGTCCTCGCATCGCTCGCGCTGGTCTCGTGCGGGGAAGAAGCCGCGGTGACGGAGCCGGCTCCTGTACAGACAGGTGCCAGCGAGACCGTGACCGAGGTGCCGGTCGCGGGCGCACAGCGCGACATCCTCGCTTTCGGGGACAGCCTGTTTGCCGGCTACAACGTGCCGAAGGACGATAGCTATCCGGCGAAGCTGGAGGCGGCCCTTCGCGCGGCGGGCGTCAACGCGCGGGTCGTGAATGCGGGCGTGTCGGGCGATACCAGCGCAGCCGGTCGCCAGCGGTTCGAATTCACGCTCGACGCGCAGGAAGAGGCGCCCGACCTCCTGATCCTGGAGCTGGGCGGAAACGACCTGCTGCGCGGCATCGATCCGGCGCAGACACGGGCGAACCTCGCCGCGATGATCGAGACGGCGCAGGCGCGCGGCATCGACGTGCTGCTGATGGGGATGCAGGCGCCGCCCAATGTGGGGCCGGAATTCCAGGCCGAATTCAGCGGCCTCTATACCTCGCTGGCAGAGGAATACGGCGTGGCCGTGATCCCGAACTGGGTGGAGGACGTGGCGTCGAAACCGGAACTGATCCAGTCCGACCGTATCCACCCGACGGTCGAGGGGATCGAGGTGCTCGTGGAAAGCACGCGCGAAGCGGTCGAGGCAGCCATTCCCGACGCCTGACGGATCGGCGCCCGGTTCTATTCCCGGACCAGTGCGCCGTCGGTGACACGCCAGATCGCAGCTTCTGCCCGGATGCTGCCGAACGGGGCAGCCTCCGTCCCGGTCAGCCACGCCTGCGACCCGCCGGCGCGAAGCCGGTCGAACAGCGCATCGCGGCGCAGGGGATCGAGATGCGCCGCGACTTCGTCCAGCAGCAGGACCCCGGCGCGTCCCGCCGCGGCAAGCTCTGCATGGGCGAGCACGATGGCGATCAGCATCGCCTTCTGCTCTCCGGTCGAGCACAGGGCTGCGGGCTGTCCCTTCGCGGCCATGTGAACCAGCAATTCGTCACGGTGCGGGCCTGTCAGCGTGCGCGCCGCCCTGCGGTCGCGCTGGCGGGTGGAACGCAGCGCCTCGGCCAGCTCGTGTTCGGCTAACGGCCCTGCGGCCTCCAGCGCGAGGAGGGGCACCGCGAACGGGCCGCCCGCCTGCATTTCCAGCGCTTCGCCCAGCGCGCCGACCAGCCGGGCACGGCCCTGCGCCAGCAGCGCGCCATGCTGTGCCAGTTGCGCCTCGATGCCGTCGAGCCATGCGGGTTCGGGTTCGCGCTCGTCCGAGAGCAGGCGGTTGCGCTCGCGCAAGGCCGCTTCGTAGCGGCTAGCAGCCCGCGCGTGGGAAGGATCGAGAGCGGTCGCCAGCCGGTCCATGAAGCGGCGTCGCTCGCCTGCGCTGGCCGTAAACAGCCCGTCCATCGCCGGGGTCAGCCACGACACGGCCAGCCATTCGCCCAGCGCGATCGCGCTTGCCTCCGCCCCGTTGATCCGAACCCGGCGCCGCCCGGGGCGCATCGGTGCGGTGGAGGTCTGCAAATGGACATTCTCGCCGCCATCCGCAGGTGAGAGCAGGGCGGAAAGGGCAAAGCCGCCCGCGCCCGATGCCCGGGCAATCTCGCCAAGCGGGGCACGCCGAAGCCCCCGGCCCGGCGCAAGCAGCGACAGCGCCTCCAGCACATTGGTCTTGCCCGCCCCGTTCTCGCCCACCAGCAGGTTGAATCGCGCGGTCCCTTCCAGCGCGGAAGCGGCGTGATTGCGGAAATCGGAAAGGGCGATGCGGGCGATGGCCATGGGTGGCAGCGGTCCTACCTGCGGGGGGCGGGGAAGGCCACTGAAAGCAGCTCCGGCGGTGTGCCGGGAACGACTATGTCAAATGTTGGTGATTTTTCCCAACCTTTCGGATTGATGAACGGCTGTTCAGTAGGCTGCGAGCCGAAAAACCCCGGAAATCTCCCGTTTTTCAAAACTGGCACACCTGATGCAAAACTCTGGGCAACCCGGCGAGAAGGTCTCTCCGGGAGCCAAGAGAAAGGAAATACCATGACCATCTTCAACCCGAACCGTGCCGCAGCCGCTGTCTTCTCGCTCGCCATCTCGGCCATGTTCTTCGCCAGTGCGATCGTCCCGGGCAGCCCCGCAGTCTTCGCCTGATCCCCGCAAACCCGAATACAAGGAACGACCCCATGAAATTCTTTTCCAACTGGAGCTCGCAGGTAATCGCCGGCCTCGGCTCGCTCGCAGTCAGCGGTGTCCTGATGGCCTACGCCATCGTCCCCGCCTCGCCCTCCATCGTCCCGGTGATGGCATGAGCAGGATCGAGCGTAGCGAACGTGGCGAGCGCAGGGATGGCCCCATCATCGGCGCGGACAAGAGCTTCAGGCTCGACCGCCGGGATGCGAAACTGGCCGGAGTGTGCGGCGG
The DNA here is from genome assembly GCF_042851395.1 of Altererythrobacter sp. MTPC7. NCBI lineage: Bacteria > Pseudomonadati > Pseudomonadota > Alphaproteobacteria > Sphingomonadales > Erythrobacteraceae > Altererythrobacter > Altererythrobacter sp. MTPC7. The sequence continues at coordinate 88,168 of NZ_BTGS01000002.1, forward strand.
CATTGCCAACTATTTCGATGTCGATGCCTTCTGGATCCGCCTGGGCTTCGTCGCAGGAACCATCATCGGCTTCGGATCGCTGGTCCTGGTCTATATCGCGATCGCCCTGATCGCGGACTGAAGCGCGGCAAAACAGCAGCTGACCCGGTTTCTGGGCAGCCGCGCCTCACAATGAAACGAAACCGGGAGGGGCCGCTTGGCCCCTCTCTTTTTGCCCGGCGCAAATAGCCAGGCCCGGCCTATATCGGCCAAAGGCCGACAGCGAGCGACCGCTCGCCGGCCGACAGGCCGCCCCTCGGCAGGCGAATGCGAAGCATTCTGCCCCGAGAGCAGACAAACGATCACATCGCGCTGATGCCGCCGTCCAGCTTCAGCTCTGCGCCGGTCATGAAACGGCTTTCGTCGCTGGCGAGATATAGCACCGCATTGGCGATATCGTTGGGTTCGCCGACGAATTTCAGCGGGATCTGCCGCGCCAGCTTTTCCATCAGCACATCCTTGTCGATCTTGTGGTTCTTCGCCGTCCCGTCCAGGATCGGTGTGTCGACGAAGGTCGGATGGACCGAGTTGCAGCGGATCTGCATGTTGTTCTTCGCGCAGTGGAGCGCGATCGACTTCGACAGCATCCACACCGCCGCTTTCGACGAATTGTAGGCCGGCATGGTGTCGCTGGCGATCAGCCCGGCAATGCTGGAAATGTTGACGATACTGCCCGGCGCGTGTTCGCGCATCAGGGGCAGGGCCTTCTGGCAGCCGTGGAAGATGGAATCGACATTGATGGAAAAACACCGCTTCCAGTCGTCGAAATCGCACGTCTCGATATTGCCGGCGACACCGATCCCGGCATTGTTCACCAGCACGTTCAGCCCGCCCAGGTTTTCGCGCGCGGCATCCACCGCGGCTTCCCATTCGGCCGGATCGGTTACATCGTGACGGATGGCGAAAGCCGTGCCTTCGCCCAGCGCATCGTTGATGCGCGCAGCCGTGTCGGATGCCCCGTCGCCATTGATATCGGTGCACAGGACCCGCGCGCCTTCCTGCGCCAGCAGCATCGAATGCGCTGCCCCCAGTCCCTGCGCCGCCCCTGTCACGAGGGCCAGTTTGCCCGCCACGCGGCCGTTCGTGCTCGCTGCCATGATTCTCTCTCCGCTAGTTGTTTTCGGATGCCGCGCTAGACGATTGCGCCCTGCGTGCCCAGCAGCATCGCGATCCGTACGTCGATGGCGACACCCGCCTCGCGTTTTGCGGCTACGAAAGCTTCCAATCGGTCCAGCGGTACGCGGTGGACGGCGATGTCCTCGCCCTCGACCCCGCCGCCGTCCGACACTTTTTGCAGGCCCCCTGCGCGCATCAGGCTGAAGCTTTCCGACACCATGCCGGGGCTGGAATAGAACTCGCCCAGCAATTCCATCGTGCCTGCGCGGTATCCGGTTTCCTCTTCCAGTTCACGGCGGGCGGCATCTTCCGGGCTCTCGCCTTCTCCGCCGTCCTCGTCGCCGATCAGTCCGGCGGGGATTTCGAGGCAGAAGCGCGACAGCGGCACGCGGTATTGCTCTACCAACAGGACGTGGCGTCCGTCTTCCGCATCGTCCACCGCCACGATGGCGGCGGCGCGGATGCCGCGCGCGCGTCCGGCATATTCCCACCGGCCCCGCGTCTTGGCAGTAATGAACCTGCCCGCCCAGGCGACCGTTTCCGGCTTGTCCGCATCCGCATCGCGGGAAGGCTGTCCGGGCGCGCTCAAAGCTCGATCAGCCGGTCGGGCAATTCGTTCTGGTCATCCTCCGCACGCGGGAAATGCCGGGACAGCACTTCGCCGACATCGCGGATCCCCGCGGCAAGCCCGTCCGCGATCCGGCCTTCGCGGATTTCGGACAGCATGTCGGACATGGCTTCGCCCCACACATCGGCCGACACCAGTTCGGCAATCGGTTCGTCGGCGACGATCTCGGCGCGGTGCTCCTTCATCGAAAGATACAGCAGCACGCCGGTGCGGCCATGGGTCCGCCGCTCCGCCCCGACCTTGAAATGGCGGACTGCAGCCGCGTGGACGCGCGACGTCTTCACCGGGGCGGGCAGGGCGAGGAAGGTCAGCCGGTCCCATGACAGGACCAGCCAGCTTGCGATAAAGGTCAGCAGTCCCAGGCCGATGGTCATGCTCGCCAGTTCCCCGGTCGTCCATTCGTGCATCCAGCCGCCGATCAGCCGGTCCCACATGTCCATGAAGGGCGCGGGGAAGAGCGCGAAGACGCTCATCGCGGTGAAGGCCAGCGCGACCGCGTAAAGCAGGATGACCTCGGAATAGCCGTCGCTGCGGTCGGCCAGTACGGTCACGATTTCGCCCGACGTCGTCAGCTCTGCCGCGGCGACCGCTGCGGTGACTTTCTCGTGTTCCTGCTTGCTCAGATACGCCATTTACCAACCACCACTGGCGCCGCCGCCGCCAAAGCTGCCGCCGCCGCCGGAAAAGCCGCCGAAGCCGCCCCCTCCGCCGAAACCGCCGCCGCCCCAGCCGCCGCCATCCCCGTCGATACCGCGCGCAATCGCCTTGCCCGCTTCCCACAGGATGATGTCGCCGACGACCCCCCGTCCGCCGCGATAGCGCCTGCTGCGCCCGCCGCGCCCGAACATCGGCAGGACGAAGAAAAAGAAGATGAAGCCCAGCCAGATGATCGTCCCGATGGGAAAACCGCCTTCGCGCTGGCGCGCCTGGTCGGCCTGCCGCGCGACCTGCACCGCTTCGTCGGCGGGCAATTCCAGCTGCGAGGCGATCGCTTCGGTTCCGGCGATGATGCCGCCGGGAAAATCGCCGTCTCTAAATCGCGGGAGGATGTCGTTCTGAATGATGACGGAGGACAGGGCATCGGTCATGATGCCTTCGAGGCCGTAGCCGACCTCGATCCGCACCTTGCGCTCGCTGGGGGCGACGAGCAACAGTGCACCGTCATTGCGCTCTGCGTCCCCGATACCCCATGCGCGGCCGAGCTGGTAGCCGTAATTGGCGATATCGTCGCCGCCCAGACTTGGCACGGTCGCCACGACAAGCTGCCGCTGCGACTGCGCCTCCAGCTGCGCCAGCCGCTGCGTCAGCGCCGCCTCCTGAGCGTCGGGAATGATGTTCGCCGCATCGACGACGCGGCCCGTCAGCTCGGGAAAGTCCTGGGCCTGGACGGGCACGCCGACAGCAGCGGCGAACAGCACCGCGAGGAAGAGAAGGTGCCGTATCACCGCCGGATCAATTACCGTCGGTCATGTCGATCGTCGGCGCGATTTCGGCGCCTTCGCTGGCAGCTTCGTAAGGCACCAGCGGTTCTGCGCCATGGATCAGGTTCGCGCCGATCGTGTCGGGGAAGGTGCGGATGGTGGTGTTATAGTTGCGCACCGCTTCGTTGTAGTCGCGGATGGCGACGGCGATGCGGTTCTCCGTGCCTTCCAGCTGGCTCTGCAGCGCAAGGAAGTTCTGGCTGGAGGTGATCTGCGGATAGGCTTCGAAGCTGGCGAGAAGGCGGCCGAGACCGGCACCGAGCTGGCCCTGCGCCTGCTGGAACTGCGCCATGGCCTCGGGATTGTCCAGCTGGTCGGCATCGATATTTACGCTGGTTGCGCGGGCGCGGGCCTCGGTCACTTCGGTCAGGATGCCGCGCTCGTTCTCGGCAGCGCCCTGCGCGACCTCGACGAGGTTGGGAATGAGGTTCGCCCGGCGCTGGAACTGCGCTTCCACATCGGCCCATTTCGCCTTCGCATTCTCTTCCGCGGTCGGCACCGAGTTGATGCCGCACGAAGCCAGGCTGGCAGCGGCCAGGCCGAGGAGGACGGTGTTGCGCATTCTGGCAAGGGGGCGGGTCGAAGTCATGTCGCTGGGGTTCCTCTGGACTGGCGCGGCGGCGCACATTGCGATCTGTATTGCCTAGATAGCACACCCGCGCCCGCTCGCAAGCTTGCGCGGCGAGAATCCCGCGACTAAAGCGCGCTATCTTTTGTTAAGCATAAGGGGGACGACCATGCTGACGGAATTCAAGGAATTCATTGCCAAGGGCAATGTGATGGAGCTGGCCGTTGCGGTCATCATCGCGGGCGCCTTTGCCACCATCGTGGCATCGCTGACCGACGACCTGATCATGCCGGTCGTGGGCTGGATTTTCGGCGGGATGGATTTCTCGCAATATTTCATCCTGCTGAGCACCCCCGAAGGATACGAAGGCTCCACCGCCGACTACGCCGCGCTGAAGGAAGCCGGCGCTGCCATGATCGGTTACGGCGCCTTCATCACCGCGATCATCAACTTCGTGATCCTGGCGTTCATCATCTTCCTGATGGTGCGCTACGTGAACAAGGTGAAGGCACGTCTGGAAGAGCCCAAGGCCGAGGAAGAGGCCGCGGCCGGCCCGACCGAGATCGAACTGCTGCAGGAAATCCGCGACGCCCTGAAGAGCGGCGCGCCCGGCGCCCCGAAGAACGGCCCGATGGGCTAAGCCCGCTACCTTCCATTCCTGCACTTCACATTAAGCCGGCACTCCCTATATGGGGCGTGTCGGCTTTTTGCCGTCTATGGCGATAAACTACGCTGTGTAATAGACACAACGGACCCGGGGGCAGTACCCGGCGGCTCCACCAAAAGGCCCGGTTTTCGCGGGTTTCCTGATGGGGCCGAACCAGGATCGACGTGTGTTGAAAGGCAGTGTTTTCACCCGGGCTGAGTAACCCGTAATAGGCTCAAACACACAAGTGCCAACGACAACGAAGCACTCGCAATCGCTGCGTAACCTGACGGCCTAGCGGCCTGATCTTACAAAGCTAAAGCGCGGTTGGACCCACCGGGCAACAGAAGCGGATTCCGGGGCTCCGGGGGTAGCTAGCAACAGAAACCCCCACCTTTCCGTCGATGGGAATGAGCCAGTCTCTCCCATGGAACGATGGTCTTCACCCCGCCGACCAAAAGCGCGGTGGCCTAGCAAAAGAAGCACCCAGCTTTCGCGTCGCTATTTCTCGGACAGTCGCGCGTGTTCCTTCGCCTCGCGCTCGTAACGCAGGGCATCGAGGATCTTCGCGCCGCCGAGGAATACCGCGCCAGCCGTGGCCGCCATCAGGAGGTAACCGCCGATGCCCGGATATTGCAGGGTGTAGAGCGAGCCGCGCGTCATCGCGCCAAGCGCCAGGGCGAAGATGATCAGATACGCCTCGAAACGTGTCTTGATGACAAACAGGCGGCTGATCTTCTTAAGCATTTAGCGCAGGCTCCTTAACCTTTTGCCCTGCAAGGCCTGCGCCAGTGGCGCGGACCTGCGCAGTCCAGTGGTTAACACAGGCGGCGAGTGTAAGGTTCACCGACACGCTGGCAAGCGCGTTAACCCTGAAAATTCCGGCGCTACCGTGAGTTGGCAGCGCCCGTCTGCTTCGATAACTCAGCGCAGCGCGGAAAGGTCCAGCGCATCCAGCAGCGCCGAACGCGCCGCGCGAACGGACGACGCCAGGGCATCGCTGCCGATATCGGCGGGGTCGATCTGTTCGGGCCAGTTCTTCGCGATGACCGTCTCCAGCAGGTCCGCCTTCGCCTCGTCCAGCAGGAAACGGGGATCGACCGTCGCAGGGTCGGCGACGACACGAAGACGCAGGCAGGCAGGGCCGCCGCCATTGGCCATGGACTGACGCACATCGACCGGGATGACCTGCCGGATGGGTCCGTTGCCGGCGATCATCTGCTCGCAGAACCGCCAGACATCGGGGCTTTCGCGGCATTCCTCCGGCACGACCAGTGCCATCTCGCCAGTCGGCAGGGTCAATAGCTGGGCGTTGAACAGATAGGTACGGATCGCTTCTGCCATGCTGACCGCTTCGGTGGGCACCTCAACGACCTCCAGAGCCGGGAACGCGGCGCGGATTGCATCATAGGCGCCTTGCTGGTCGGCAAAGGCCTCGGCGTGGGTGAAGAGCACCCGCTCGTTCGCCACGGCCACGACGTCGTTGTGAAACGCGCCTGCCTCGATCGCGGCGGGGTTCTGCTCGATGAAAACGCATGTCCTGGGGTCGAGGCCGTGGAGCCGGGCGACGGCGCGGCTGGCCTGTTCGTGCTGGCGCGCGGGGAAACGGCCGCCGGGGCGCCCGTACACGAACACCTCGACACCCGGGCTCCCGTGTCCTTCGCAGAAACGCATGTGGTTCGCCGCGCCCTCGTCGCCGAAGCTGGGCGGCACGGCGTCGTGCACCGCGAAGTGGTCGCTATTTCCGAACGCGATGTCCAGTTGCGCCTTCGTGTCGCGCCATTCCTGCCCGCGGTGGAGCATGGTGACGAGATTGGCCGGGGTCAGGTGGCAGCGCCCGTCGGCGGTATCGGGGGCCGGGCTGACGGTGGCGGCATTGGCGGTCCACATCGAACTGGCCGACCATGCGGCCGCGCGAAGCTGCGGGGGCGTGCCTTCGTCCGCACCGATGCGGCGCAGGAGATCGTCATTGGGGCGGGGCAGGGGCAGCAGGAAACCCTGGGAGAGGCCCCGGCCCATATTGCCGCGCATCTTGGCGACGCCCTGCAGCGCCGCGGCGCGGGGATAGGACGGATCGCCACCGTGACTGGCGCTGGCGATATTGCCGAGGCTGAGCCCGGCGTAATTGTGGCTCGGCCCGACCAGCCCGTCGAAATTGATCTCTGTCAGGCGCGTGCTGTCGGTGCTCATCGCACGGTGCTCCACACGGTATCGCCCACATTCGCGCCCAGCGTCAGAAGGGCCTGGTCGTCGATCGATATGGCGTCGCCATCCAGCTTGCGCACGGCGTAGCAGGACCGGAAATCCTCCAGCCGCCCGGTGGCGACGATCGCTTTCTCGCCGCCTTCGCACGGCTGCGCGGAGATTTCGGCCTGCACCGCGTCCTTCACGCTCACCACGTCGTCGGTCCGCGCCAGCATGGTCGGCCCGCCATCGAAAATGTCGACATAGCCTTCATAGGCGAAGCCTTCCTTCTCCAGCATCCGCATCGCGGCGCGCCCCGTGGGGTGGGGCAGGCCGATCACCTCGCGCGCATCGTCGTCCAGCATGGCGACATAGACCGGGTGCTTGGGCATCAGGTCGGCGATGAACTGGTTGCCGTTGATCGCGTTGAAATAGTCCGCTTCTTGGAACGTCATCCCGAAGAACCGCCCGGCAACCCCGTCCCAGAAGGGGGACCCGCCCCGGTCGTCGATGATGCCGCGCAGCTCTGCCAGCACGCGGTCGGCGAACCTTTCGCGGTGCATCCGTATAAACAGATAACGGCTGCGGGCGAGCAGTAGGCCGAGGCCGCCGGCCCTCTCGTTCGGGTGGAGGAACAGGCCGCCGACTTCGCTCGACCCTTCGAGGTCGGTCGACAGGCTCAGCATTTCGGCCCGGACCGTGCGGTCCAGTTCCTGCGAATACTGGGTCAGCGTGTTGAGGCGGTAGGAATAGAACGGCCATTGCTGGCCCACTTTCGTCATCAGCTGGCAAGTGCCCCGCACCGCGCCGGTTTCGGTATTTTCCAGCACCAGCACGAATGTCTCGTCGACCAGCTCGGTGCCGGTATTGGCGAAGGCCTTCGCGCTCGTCTCCAGCTTATCGCCCAGCGCGTCGCGGTCGGGCGGCAGATTGGTGAAGCCACCGCCCGTCAGCTTGGCCATTTCATACAGGTGTTCCAGATCGTCGGGGCGACTGGCGCGCAGGCGAAAACTCAAATCGCTTCTCCGGTAGCGAGGCGGTGGAGGACCAGGGTCGATAGCTGGGCGCGCTCTTTCAGCGAAGGCGCGATCATGAATTCGTCCGGCGAGTGGATCTTGCCGCCGCGCACGCCCATCGTATCCACCACGGGGACGCCGGTGGCGGCGATGTTGTTGCCGTCGCACACGCCGCCGGTCGATTGCCAGTCGATGTCCTGACCAAGCTGCGCGCCGCAATCGCGCACGATGTCGAACAGTTTCTGTGCGCGTCGGCCCACCGGCTTGGGCGGGCGGGTGATGCCGCCATGGACGTGGATGTCCACCTCCTGCGACTGGCGAACTTCGCCCAGCAAGACATTCATTTCGCCGGTGAACCAGTCGGCGGCGGCGGGTTCCCTGGGCCGGATGTTAAAGCGCAGGACGGCATGGTCGGGTACGACATTGTTCGCCGCGCCGCCCTCGATTTTCGCCGGGTTCACGCTGATGTCGTCGCGCTGCAATTCCTTGAGTCGCACCGCCAGCGTGGCGGCGGCGACGATGGCATTGCGCCCGTCGCGCGGATTGCGTCCGGCATGGGCGCTCCTGCCCGTGACGGTCAGCGCGTAATTCCCGCTACCGCCGCGTGCATGGGCCAGCGTGCCTTCCGGCGTGGCGGCCGGTTCGTAGGTCAGGGCGGCGTATTTCCCCTTCGCCAGCCGCTCGATCAGCGGGGCGGAGGAGAGCGAGCCTGTTTCCTCGTCCGCGTTGATCATCACATCGTAGCCGACGTCCTGCCACTCGCTCAGCCCCTCCAGCGCGATGAGCGCGTGGAGCATGACCGCGATCCCGCCTTTCATGTCCGCCGTGCCGGGGCCGTTCAGGGTCTCGTCGTCCAGCCAGGTCAGCGCCTGGAACGGGTGGTCGGCGGGGAAGACGGTGTCCATGTGTCCGGTCAGGATAAACCGCCGCGCCGCATCGGGGCGCACGGAGCAGACGAGGTGCTTGCCGTATTCGACCTCGTATTCCCTGCCGCCGGCATCCACCTGCGTGACGGGGGCGGGCTCTTCCAGCGTGATCTCGCCCGGCAATACGGAGAACGCATCCGCCAGTTCGCCTGCCATCTCGCGCAAGCCATCCAGATTGCCTGTGCCGGAATTGATCGCCGCCCAGCGTTCCACCTGCGCCAGCATGGCGGCGCCGTCGATGGACTGGGTGGCGGTGGCGAGCGGACCTTCGATCGGTTTCATCCGCAACCGCTTAGCGGCAGGGCGGCAGCTATCCAACCCGTTGCAAATGGAGCGCAGCTATCGCATAGGCGCACACGTCCTCCCCAGACATCTGCAATCGCCGTTATTCTGTGTGAGGAATCTCTTGTCCCAATATGTCGTTAAAAACCGCCTGAAGGTCGATTCCGCGCTGGCCGCTTTCATCGAAAGCGAAGTCCTGCCGCCCATCGGGATGGAAGCCGATGCGTTCTGGCGGGGCTTTACCGGGCTGGTCGAAACCTTCGCGCCGCGTAACGCCGACCTGCTGGCGAAGCGGGACAATCTGCAATGGCAGCTGGACGACTGGCACCGCGAACGCCGGGGCAAGCCGCATGACGTGGACGCCTATCGCGCGTTCCTGGAAGAGATCGGCTATCTCGTCCCGGAGCCGGGCGACTTCACGGTCGATCCGAAGAACGTCGATCCGGAAATCGCGCGCATGGCCGGGCCGCAGCTGGTGGTCCCGGTCCTCAATGCGCGCTTCCTTCTTAACGCCGCCAATGCCCGCTGGGGGAGCCTGTACGATGCATTCTACGGCACCGACGCGCTGGACGCGCCGCCGGCGAAACCGGGCGGCTACGACCCGGTTCGCGGCGACGCGGTGATCGCCGAGGCAAAGCGTTTCATGGACGAAGCCGTGCCGCTGGCGGATGGCAAGAGCTGGGCCGACCTTGAAAACGTGGAGGCTGGCGGCATTCCGCTGGCCGATCCGTCGCAATATGTCGGGCGGAACGACAAGGCCGCTTTGTTCAAGCACAACGGCCTGCATATCGAGGTCGTGTTCGATCCCGATCATCCGGTCGGCAAGACCGATCCTGCCGGCATCGCGGACATCAATCTCGAAGCGGCGCTGACCTCGATCGTCGACCTGGAAGATTCGGTCGCGGCGGTCGACGCCGAGGACAAGCTGCTGGCCTATGGCAACTGGCTGGGCGTCATTCGCGGCGACCTGACCGAAAGCTTCGACAAGGGTGGCAGGACCATGACCCGCGAACTGGCGGGCAACCGGACCTATACCGACAGCGAGGGACAGGAATTCACGCTGCCGGGCCGCAGCCTGCTGTTCGTGCGCAATGTCGGTCACCTGATGACCAATCCGGCCATCCTGCTGGAAAACGGCGAGGAAATTCCCGAAGGCATCATGGACGCGGTGCTGACCAGCGCCATCTCCACCCAGGACGTGCGCGGCCTGACGAAATACGGCAACAGCCGCGAAGGCAGCATCTACATCGTGAAACCCAAGATGCACGGGCCGGAAGAATGCGCTTTCACCAATGACCTGTTCGACGCGGTGGAGGACATGCTGGGCCTCGACCGCCACACGATCAAGGTCGGCGTGATGGACGAGGAACGCCGCACCAGCGCCAATCTGGGTGCCTGCATCCATGCGGTGAAGGACCGCATCGTGTTCATCAACACCGGCTTCCTCGACCGCACCGGGGACGAGATCCACACCTCGATGCAGGCCGGCCCCATGATGCGAAAGGGCGCGATGAAGGACAGCGCCTGGCTGAAGGCCTACGAGGCGCGCAATGTCGCCATCGGCCTCAGGCACGGCCTGTCGGGCCGCGCGCAGATCGGCAAGGGGATGTGGCCCGCGCCCGACCTCATGGGCAAGATGATGCTGGAGAAGATCGGCCACCTGAAGGCCGGCGCGAACACCGCATGGGTCCCTTCGCCGACCGCTGCGACCCTGCACGCGATCCACTATCACCGCGAAGACGTGTTCGGCGTACAGAAGGGTCTGGGCGAGGTGCCCGGCCTCGAGCCGCTGCTGACGATCCCGCTGGCCGACGGTGCGAACTGGTCGGAAGACGAGGTGCGCGAGGAACTGGACAACAATGCGCAAGGCCTGCTCGGCTACGTCGTGCGCTGGATCGATGCAGGCGTGGGCTGTTCGAAAGTGCCGGACATCAACGATGTCGGCCTGATGGAAGACCGCGCCACGCTGCGTATTTCCAGCCAGCACATGGCCAACTGGCTGATGCATGGCATCGCCACCGAAGACCAGGTGATGGACAGCCTGAAGCGCATGGCGGCCAAGGTCGACGAGCAGAATGCAGGCGATCCCGATTACGAGCCGATGGCCGGCAACTGGGACAGCAGCATCGCCTTCGAGGCAGCCTGCGACCTCGTGTTCAAGGGCGCGGAACAGCCCAGCGGTTATACCGAACCGCTGCTGCACAAATGGAGGCTGGCGAAAAAAGCCGCCGGCTGATTTCGGCCAAGGGGCAGGGCGGGGACCGGAGGGCGCGCGCTAGATCAGCGCGTTGTTCTCCACCGCCTTGGTCGCGGCCGCGCCGTGCTCTGCCTGCAGCTTCAGTTTCTGCAGCGCGCTTTGGGTCGACGTTGCCATCATGGCGGTTTCGTGCCGGTATTCGCGCTTGCCGAGGCCGGGGCGCAGCTCGACCGTATTGGTCAGCGTCAGGCGGCAGGCAGCCTCGTTCAGCGGTTCCAGCTCGTAAACCTCGTTCGACCGGACGAGATTGGGCAGCGCGGGCTCGATGATGCAGTCGAATTCGTAACGCCGGGCGGGCCTCGCCTCGCGCACATCGAACACGAAGGTGAGGTCCGGAAGCGTCTCCATGACCATTTGGAACCGGCCCGTGCCGATTTCCCGCACATCGTAGCCGAGCGCGCGCTTGGCGTTCCGGGGATCGGCAAAGTCGAGCAGGGCGTAGACGTCTTCGCACGGCTTCTCGATCTCGACCTCGCCGATATAGCGAACCGGTTCCTGCGGGCGCGGGGCAGACTTGAACAATCCGAACATATTTCCCTCCGCCAGCCTGCCTAGCGGGGAGGAATTGCCGAACCCTTTAAAAATATCTCCCACGTATTGAACCGGCTGGCGGGTGCCTGCGACCTGTGTGTGCGACCCGAACCTGCCAGCAATGGCAGGAACCTCGAGAGGGGTCGGAGGCGTCTTCGGACCCTCCGGCCCCCCTTTTTTGCCTGAGGTTCGCCCGCGGCGGATCAGGACAGGACGCGTGCGAGAGCGACGAATTCGTCGACCGACAGGGTTTCCGCGCGGCGCGTTTCCTCGATGCCGACGCTGCCCAGTGCCGCGACCGCGCCTGGCACGGATTTCAAACTCTGGCGCAGCATCTTGCGCCTTTGCCCGAAGGCGGCCTCCGTCAGCCGCTCCAGCATCCGGGCGGAGACGCCGCTAGGCATTGCTGCGGGCGTTACGTGCACGATGGCGCTCATGACCTTGGGCGGCGGGGTGAAGGCGCTGCGATGCACCTTCATGGGCAGCGAAGCGGCGCTGCGCCACTGCGCCAGCACCGCCAGCCGTCCGAAGGCGGACGTACCGGGCCGCGCAACGATGCGCTGGGCGACTTCCTGCTGGAACATCAGGGTGAGCGAGGTCCACAGGGGCGGCCAGTCTTCGCCGCCCAGCCACCGGACGAACAGGGCCGTGCCGACATTGTACGGCAGGTTGGCCACCACCGCATGGGGCTCCTGCATCAGTTCGCGGTGATCGATCTTCATCGCATCGCCCTGGATCACGGTCAGCTGGCCGGGAAAGGCGGCTTCCAGTTCGGCAAGGGCGGGCAGGCAGCGGCGGTCCATCTCGATCGCGGTCACGCGGGCCCCAGCCCGTAGCAGGGCGCGGGTCAGGCCGCCGGGGCCAGGTCCGATTTCCAGCACGGCGCGGCCCTGCAGGTCGTCGGGCAGCGCCGCGATCCGGTCCAGCAATTGCTCGTCGAACAGGAAGTTCTGGCCCAGCGCCTTCGATGCGGAAAGGCCGTGGCGCGCGATGACCTCGCGTAGAGGAGGGAGGTCAGCCATCGGCCCCGCCTGCGTCCAGCCTGCGGGCCGCGATCTCGCCTGCCATGACCAGCGCGGCGAGCGTTGCGCCCGGATCCGCCTGGCCCGTGCCCGCAATGTCGAACGCCGTGCCGTGATCGGGGCTGGTGCGCACGATGGACAGACCCAGCGTCACGTTGACGCCCTGATCGAAATCGAGCGCCTTGACCGGGATCAGCGCCTGGTCGTGATACATGCACAGCGCCGCATCGAAGCCTGCTCGGCTGCGCGGGGCGAACAGGGCATCGGCCGGGTGCGGCCCGCTCGCCTCCACGCCTTGCGCGCGCAGAGCCTCGATGGCGGGGGCGATGATCTCGATCTCCTCGCGCCCGAATGCACCGCCTTCTCCCGCATGGGGGTTCAGGCCGGTGACGGCGAGGCGGGGGCGCTGGATACCGTAATCGCGCCGCAGGGCATCGGCGACGATCCGTCCGCGCCGCACGATAAGGTCTACCGACAGGCGGGACGGAACGTCTGCCAGGGCGCAATGGACGGTCAGCGGCACCGCCTTGAGCGAGGGACCGGCCAGCATCATGACCGAGGCACCGGGCGGCAGGTCGCAGGCAGCGGCGAGAAATTCGGTCTGCCCGGGATGGGCAAAGCCGATGGCGGCCAGCTGCGCCTTCGCCACCGGCAGGGTTACTATCCCCGAAGCCTTGTCTTCATAGGCCAGCCTTGCCGCGTCCTGCAGCGATGCGAGGGCCAGCAGTGCCCCGTCGTCACCAGGCGCGCCGGGGGTATAGGGGCCATCCGCCTGGCCCAGGACCGGCAAGGCATGGCCGAACACCGCGCCGGCGTCGGCGGGAGCGGCAATTCGTTCGAGGGGCGTATCCAGCCCGAGACGTTCGCTGGCAGCACGCAGCACTCCGGCCCCGTGCATGGCGAAGAAAGGCGGGAGGGGCTGCGCGGCGCCGCGTCCCTCCCGTGCATGCCAGGCAAGGACGGCCAGTTCCGGACCGATACCGGCCGGATCGCCGATCGACAGGGCGAGCGGCAGCGCGGGTTTCGGCGAGGCGGGGGCAACCATGGTCACAAGGTCGCCCCCGCCAGCACGGCCGAACTCAGTTGTACTGGATGTAGGCGTCGTTGCGCAGGTCGCGCAGGAAACGCTGGGCGCGCTTGCTGACGCGGTCTTCGGTCAGCTGCGCCATCATCTCGTCACGGCTGGGACCGCTGGTGTCCTGCGGATCGTCGCGGCCGCACAGGAGCAGGACGCGCACCCCGTCCTGCACCGAGCCGAACGGCGGCGTGGCCTGTCCGACCTGCAGGTTCAGGATCGTAGCCTGCAGCGCCTCGGGCAGGGCGCGGGCGCGCAGGTCGTTGGAGACGACATCGGCATTCACCGTCGCCGCCGCCCGTTCCGCATCGCCGCAGCCGCGGATGGATTCGACCATGTTGCCGAATTCGGTCACGCGGGCATCGGCCTGCGCCTGCGACATTCCTTCGGGGAAGGTGATGGCGATCTGCTTCAGGCTGAGGACAGCGTCGCGCGGGTCGGCGGTCAGCACCTGCTTCTTGTCGATCAGGTAGAGGATGGAATAGCCGCCGGGCACCGAAATCGGGCCGATCAGCTGGCCGGGCTGCATTTCCTGCGCCACGGTCGAGAGTTCTGCCGGAAGCTGGCCGAGCCGCACGAAGCCCAGGTCGCCGCCCACGGCAGCGGTCGAGGCCTCGGAGAACTGGCGAGCATAGGCGACGAAACTGCCGCCGGCGCGCAGCTGTTCCATGATGCGGACACCGTTCTCTTCCACCGCGGCTGCCGTTTCCGGCGTTGCCGACAGGTAGATTTCGCCGAGCCGGTATTCCGCCGTGCCGCGCGAAGCTTCCAGCCGGGCCATCATGTCCTCGACCTCTTCGTCGGAGACGTTGATGAACGGCTGGACGTTGCGGCGCAGCAGGCGCGACCAGGCAATCTCCGCCTCGATCTGGCGCTTGAGCGAATTGACGGAGGAGCCCACGCCGGCAAGATATTCGTCCATCTTGGCGATGTCGGTGCCGAAGTTCTGGGCGGCGACACGCTGGTACTGGGCATCGACCTCTGCCGCTGCGACGGGCATTTCCTGCGCTTCTGCGGCCTGGATCTGCAGCGTCTCGTCGATCAGGTTGCGAAGGACCTGCATCTTCAGCTGGCCCAGATCCTCGTCGCTCAGCTGTACGTCGCTGCCATTGGCTGCCAGCGTCAGCGCCACGCGGTGATCGACATCGGTGCCGGTGATGACATCGCCGTTCACGCGCGCGGTAGCGCGCCGCATGTTGGGATTGGTCTCGCCCAGGAGCTGGATATTGTCCGGCAGGTTCAGGGGGTTCGCTGCCGGGGCCGCGCCCGTTGCCTGTGCCTGCGCGGCGATCGGCGCTGCGACGAGGCCGAAGGCTGCGCCGGTCATGGCTGCCGCGGAAAGGAAGCTGGAAAGTCTGGTGGTCATGTATCGTCCGAATGATGCGACCTGCGCCTGCAGGCCTTACCGTGATGCGACAACTGCCCGGAAGCGGCTGAACCTTGTCTGAGCGGCGACCTGTTAGCGCACCGCGCCCGCGCTGCCAACAACCGCGGCCCCGGCAGCTGTGCACGCCTGTTCCGCTTCGATGCAGGCGGGCTGCAAGGTGTTAGCGGAAGCCCAGATTGCGGAGCGAGAAATAGACCTGGAAGGTGTTGCCGCGTTCCGCATCGCCCTGGTCGGTGAAATCGCGCCGCCAGGTCAGTCCCATCTCCAGGCAGTCGTCCTGATAGGCGACGCCCAGCCTCGTGCGCAGCGGCTGAAACCCGTCCGACGACAGGGTGGGGTCTTCTTCCCGGTCGGTCAGGTTGAAGATGCCCGAACCGAAGACGGACCAGTAATCGGCAAAGGCGATGCGGGCGGCGGCGCGCAGTTCCTCGCGGTCCTGCAGGTCTTCCAGCCCGAATTCGCTGATGTCGCGGTCGAGCCTGAGATAGCCCAGCTCCACATAGGTACGGCGGCTGCCGATGGTGGTGTCGATCTCGTTCCGGCGGACGGCCAGATTGTCCTTGTCCAGCCGGAAACGGTGGGTGAACGACACGAAATCCTTGTAGCGTACTTCGGTGCGGCCGACGAAATCCGACACGCGTTCGGACAGGCCGGTGCCATCGACCAGGATGTCGCGGTCCGTGTCGAGGCGGTAGGACTGGCCCACCGTCGTCTTCACCCGCCAGCCGGGGCGGTTCAGCTGCCAGTCGAGGCCGTAGGTGATGCGTACCCCGTCCTCGATCCGGTCGTATCCCGGAAAGCGATTGAGCGCGAAGAGGTTGGAATCCTCCAGGTCGATGGCGCGCGCATCCTCGTTCGGCACGGCCAGGTTCTTGATCCCCGGGCTGGCGACGACCTGGACCCGCGGTGTCAGGACCTGCGTGCCGCCGAGCAATTCGCCGGCAAAGGGCCATTTCACGTCCACTGCGGCGAGGCCGATGCCGCGCGTCTGGAAACCCGGATCGCCGCGATAGAGGACGGACGGCGTCAGCGCGTTCTCGTCCGAATGATAGACATCGCCCCGCGCCAGCGCGCTGAACTGCACCACCTGTCCCATCTGAGTGATGCGGCGAAGGTCCCACTGCGCGCGGACGAAGGCGCGCTGCGTGTCCTGCCCTTCGTCGCGGAAGATGGCGAGCGAGTTGGCTTGGACCTCCACCTGTCCGCCCAGCACCGGGTCGCGCAGGCGGCGGCGATAGTCGATCGCCGGCAAGGCCAGCGGGACCTGCCCCTGGTCGCGGCCAAGGATCAGCGTCTGCGCCGAATAGCCGGCCACCAGCAGGTAGCTGTCGGCATCGATCCGCTCCAGCTCGACCAGGGACCGCAACCGGTCGTCCCGGCTGATGTCGTAGCGGCGCAGGAAGGTGCGGTCGCTGGCGACACGCAGCGATCCCGTCAGGCTCCAGTTCGGGTCGAACTGCGCCTTGCCATTGGCAAAGACGTAGCCGCGAAAATCGTCTTCCGTGGTGGGCACGCCGGTAAAGTCGGAAATGCGGCTGCTATAGGTGCCGTAGCCGGTGATCTGGAACGCCCCGCGTTCGTTCAGCGCGCGGTATTGCGCGCTGACCATGGGCGCAGCCTCGGTAAAGACGTAACCGCTGATCGTCGCATCCTGGTTCGGTGCGAGCCGGGTATAGTAGCTGCCCGATACCTCCACCCCATTGGATTCGGAGATACGCAGGTCGGGGACGAGGAAGCCGGACACCGGTCCGCCATCGGTACGCACGGCAAGGCCGGGCAGGGGGACGATGCGGCGGCCGAACAGTTCCAGATAGGCGCCGGAGAACCGGACGCGGTCTTCCTGCGGGGAATAGACGACCTCGTCCGCGGTGATGCGCCAGCTGGGCTTGCGGTCGCAACCTTCGGGATCGACCACGGCGCACCCGCTATAGGCCGCACGGGTGAGGACGATGCTGCCATCCTGGCCGCGCTCCCCCTGGACGGCCGCCAGGCGCCCCCCGGCGCGCAGGGCCAGCAGCAGGTCGTCCATCGACCCTGCCTGGAATTCCTCGGTCAGCTCGATCCGGCTGGTGTAGAGCTGGTTGCCGTCCTCGTCGACGAAGCGCACATCGCCCGTGCCGGTGATGCCGCCCGTATTGCGGTTCCAGACCACGCGGTCCGCGCGGACGGAGCGGTCGCCCTCCGACAGCAGCACATCGCCCGTGCCCACGATTTCGCCGGTATCGGGCGTCCATACGACTTCGTCGGCCGTAACCGTGCGCGCGCCGTTTCGCAGGATGACATTGCCGGTGGCGGTGACGCTGTCGTCGTTGGAATTGTAGCGCAGCGTGTCCGCCTCGAACGCGACCTCGTCTTCCGGAACGGGGGGAAGGGCGGGCGGCGCATCCTCGCCGGGCAGGCGGGCGACGACCACGGGTTCGCCCCCTTGCGGAAAGCCCGTTTCCTGCTCGCCGGCATAGACCGGGTCGCGGGCATCGGGCACTTCCACAGGCTCGTCAGCGGTGGCCATCCCCGGCGCGGCGCCTTCCTGCGCGGACAGGGGCGCGGCGGGCAGCGCAATCAGGGCGGCAATCGCGCAGCCATGCGGCAGGAATCGCGCGGCGCCATGGGGGCGGCCGAGCGGCAAGCCATGCGCCATGGACGCGGCTTCGGCGCGAGGGGCTTGGTTCGCTTCGCTGCAAGGACGGGTGCGGACGGGGGGCATGGCTTGCCTATCGCACCGTGCCCGCCTAATCGCAATCGGGTTTGAAACCGTGCGTGCCGAAGCGCGTTCAGCAGGGGAAAACCTGCAACATCCCGACGATATTTCCGGAGTATCCATGAACATCACTTTCGCCGACAGCCTTCCTTCCGACATCAGCCTGCTCGCCCGCGTGGTGGAGCATGGCAGCTTGCCCGGCGACCTCGAGCGAACCGTTACCGAAGGCGCGCAGGCCGCGCGGTTCCGGGGCGGAGCCGGGCAGGTCTTCGAAAGCTTCGTGGAACGTGATGGCAAGGTCGTGCGACTGGCGCTGTCCGGCGCGGGCAAGGCGGATGCGGACGACCGCATGGCCAACCTGGAGAAGGCGGGCGCTGCCCTGGCTGCGAAATATTTCGCCAGCGGGGTGGAAACGCTGGTCCTCGACGCCGGCAATTCGCCGCTCGATGCGGCAGGGTTGGGCGCAGTGCTGCTGGGTCTGCGCCTGCGCGCATGGCGGTTCGACGAACATCGCACCACGATGAAGAAGGAACAGCAGCGCAGCCTGATGAATGTCGTGGTGGTGGGCGCGCCCGAAGGCAGCGATGCCGCACTGGCCGATGCCGCCGCCGTGGCGGAAGGGGTCGAGTTCACCCGGATGCTGGTGACCGAACCTGCGAACAAGGTGTATCCCGTCAGCTTCGTGGAGAAGGCGAAGGCCGCGTTCGAAGGCACGGGCGTGGAACTGACCGTGCTCGACGAAGCGGCGATGGACGAACTCGGCATGGGCGCGCTGCTGGGCGTTGGCCGCGGGTCGGAGCGCGAATCGCGCCTGCTCGCGATGCAATGGAACGGCGGCGAGAAAGGTGCGCGCCCGACGGTCTTCGTCGGCAAGGGCGTCACTTTCGACACCGGCGGCATCTCGATGAAGCCTGCCGCAGGCATGGAAGACATGAAGTGGGACATGGGCGGATCGGGCGCCGTCGCAGGCGCGATGCTGGCGCTGGCCAAGCGCAAGGCGAAGGCGAATGTCGTGGGCGTCGTGGGCCTGGTCGAGAACATGCCCGACGGCCGTGCGCAGCTGCCGGGCGATGTCGTTACCTCCATGTCGGGCCAGACGATCGAGGTCATCAATACCGACGCCGAGGGGCGGCTGGTCCTGTGCGACGCGCTTCACTGGGCGCAGGAACAGTACGACCCGGCTGCCATCGTCGACTTCGCCACGCTGACCGGCGCCATGATCATCGCGCTGGGCAGCGAGCATGGCGGCGTCTTTTCCAACGACGACGAACTGGCGGACAAGCTGCAATCGGCAGGCGCTGCCGTGGGCGACAAGCTGTGGCGCTTCCCGCTGACCAGCGAATACGACAAGCTGATCGACAGCCCGATCGCCGACATGAAGAATGTCGGCCCGCGCGGAGCAGGCTCGATCACGGCGGCGCAATTCCTTCAGCGCTTCATCACCGATGACCGCCCGTGGGCGCATTGCGACATTGCCGGCATGGTCTGGGCCGACAAGCCGGGCCGCACCTGGGGCAAGGGTGCAACCGGCTATGGCGCGCGCCTGATCGACCGCTACGTGCGCGACGTTCTGGAAAGCTGATCGGACGCTCGCAGGCCATGGGAAAGATGCGCAGGAAAGGCGACTTGCCGAGCAAGATTTGCGCGTCCTGCGGCCTGCCGTTCAACTGGCGCAAGAAGTGGGAGCGTGACTGGGACAATGTGAAATATTGTTCCGAACGCTGCCGCCGTTCCGCCAAGTCCGCCGGTCCGGCAACGGGAGCCGGATCGTGAGGGTGGATTTCTACCTGCTGGACGCTGATCCGGTGACCGCCGTCGTCCCCCTGCTGGCGCGCAAGACGCTGGAGGCGGGCGGGCGCCTGTCCATCGCGGCGCGGGACGATGCCTTGCGCACCGCGCTGGACCGTGCCTTGTGGGAACGGGAGGGCGATGCTTTCCTCGCCCATGGTTTCGCATCGGACAGTAATGCGGCGCGCCAGCCGATTCTGCTGGGCGAAGAGCCGACGCAGGCGAACGAGGCCGGTTTTGCTATGCTGGCCGACGGCATCTGGCGTGAGGATGCGCGCGAGTTCGAGCGCGTGATGCTGCTGTTCGGGGAAGAACGCAGGCAGGCCGCGCGCGAATTGTGGAAGGCGTTCTCCACGGAAGATGGGCTGAAAAAGAATTTCCTGAAGCAGGAGGGCGGCCGGTGGCAACGCCTGGGCTAGGCCGTCCGTTCGCGCTACTCGCGGCGGGCGCTCTGGCTCTGGCCGCGTGCGACGGGGAAGAGGAACCGGCCCCCCGGACCGGGACTTACGAAACCGATCCCGAAACAGGGGAGGTGCGCGCATCCGCACCAATGGGCGACCGGGACGCGACCATGCTGTCCGGCCCGGCCATCGCTGCGCCGCTGCAGGTCGATCTTCCCGTCATGCCGGGGGCCGAGGTGACGCAGGCGACCCACGTATCCTCTCCCCGCGGCCTCGAGATCGCATTGATCGAGTTGGTCACGGACGAAAGCCCTTCGGCGGTCGCTGCCTTCTACCGCTCGGCCGCCGACGAAGCCGGCCTGGAAAGCGCGTTCGACATGGGCGGTTCGACAGCCGTCACCTATATCGCGCTGGGCAAGGGGCGGGAACGCCTGACCATGCACGCGGCCCGGGCACGGGTCGCACCCGACAGCAGCCGCGGGCCGATCGTGGATGCAGGGGACGAGGGAGCGCCCGGCGGTGGTGCCGATGGGACTAGCATCACCTACCGCGACGCAACGGCGGTGCAATTGCATATTGTGGCAAGGCGGCGGCAGACGCGGCCGTATCGGGTTCCTGACACGTACGAGCGCCATTCGCCAAGAACGCTTGCCCGAATGGCGCCCCGGCGCTAATGGCGCGGCCCATATCCCCCCGACAATTCAACCAAGCCCAAGGAAATACTCATGGCGGTAACCCGCACCTTTTCGATCATCAAGCCCGATGCCACGCGCCGCAACCTGACCGGTGCCGTCACCAAGATGCTGGAAGAAGCCGGCCTGCGCGTCGTCGCTTCCAAGCGTATCCACATGTCGAAGGAACAGGCCGAAGGCTTCTACGCGGTTCACAAGGAACGCCCCTTCTTCGGTGAACTGGTCGACTTCATGATCAGCGAACCGGTTGTCGTGCAGGTGCTGGAAGGCGAAGATGCCGTCACCCGCAACCGCGACATCATGGGCGCAACCAACCCCGCCGAAGCGGACGAGGGCACCATTCGCAAGACCCACGCGCTGTCCATCGGCGAGAACACGGTCCACGGTTCCGACTCGGAAGAAAATGCCGCTACGGAAATCGCGTTCTTCTTTGACGACAGCGAAATCGTCGGCTGATTGGCCGGATAGCATATCAAACGATATAGGGGGAATGGCGGAAATCCGCCATTCCCCGCATTCGCCTGAACGCAGCCTTTCTGCTAGGTTCTCCTCATGTTCGGGAGGTCCAGGAAAGAGAAGGCGAAGCGGATCATCGCGGCCGTCACGGGCGGCGATGCCGAAGCCGTGCGCCGGCTTGTGACCGAAGATTTCGTCTTCGTCGATTCCAGGCAGGTCGAACTGCGCGGCCGGGACATCTTCCTGCAATTCGTCGAACGCTTTGCGAAACTCGATCTGGATGTCCGGATCGAATATGGCGAACTTGGCGTGTCCGGTGACCAGATCCTGATGTCGGGCGACCAGACGGCCCGCGACGAACGCCTCACCTGCCGAATTCAGTGGCAGATCAGTTTCCGCCGGTCGCGCGTCTGCCGCATCCAGACGTTTCGCGGTGACGAGCCCGTTTCGATCGTTCGCGCAGTCGAGAAATACGGCGACGGTCCGCACCCGTCCGTCAATACGCCTCAGGCTCCCGCCCGGGCTGTGTAGCCGCGAGCCGTTTGGGCGCGACGCTGCGCCAGCTTCGCTCCAGCCAGTATTCGACCTGGCTCCAGTCCACATCCGCGCGGTTCAGCACGATGCCCACCCATCCGCTCGCCCCGTAATAGGCAGGCTTGTAGAACGTGGCCGGGTCGCGTTCGCACAATTGTGCCAGCTCTTCCTGCCCGCTGGTCTTCGCCAGGACCGCGATATGCGGCACACCGTGATGGCGATCGCTGAAATGGGCGAAGAACTTGCCCGACTTGCCTGCCAGCTTGAAGGCTGGGGAACCGTGACTGGTCGTTCGCTCCGTCCCCGGCAGGGCGAGAGCAAGCGCGGCAACCCGTTCCAGCAGGTAATCGGCATCGTAGCCGCGCGACACGTATTCCGACAGCACGCGGGGATAGAGCTGGTGCTCGGCAATCTTCACCCGGCGTGCGAGCGTATCGGGCGTGTCGTCCGCGCCGATGGCGACGCGTACCTGTCCCAGCACCTCGCCGGCGTCCAGTTCCGGAATGACGAGGTGTACCGATGCCCCGCCATGCGTGTCCCCGGCCGCAATCGCGCGCGAATGGGTGTCGAGACCCGGATAGAGCGGGAGGAGCGATGGGTGGATGTTCAGCATCCAGCCTTCCCATTTACGCGCCATCTCGTCGCCCAGGATGCGCATGTATCCGGCCAGTGCGACATGGGTCGCGCCCGCGTACCTGATCGCTGCGTCCATCGCGGCGTCGTGATCGGCCCGTGTCATGCCCCGGTGGGAAAGCGCGAAGGTCGGGATGCTCTCTGCCCGGGCAAGCGCCAGCGCCCCGGCCTCGGGGTCGTTGCTGGCGACCAGCACGATTTCGTAGGCAGCACCGGGCAAGCGGCTGGCATAGAGCAATGCGGCCATGTTCGTGCCGGTCCCGGAAACCAGCACCGCCACCTTCGCCCGGGGATTGTCAGCCAAGATGCGTCGCTTCCCAGGCTTCGCCTGCGGACCACGTGCCCGCGCTCCCGCGGACGGTGCAACCGGACTGGCCCTCCACGATCTCGCCGATCGGCACCACTGTCTCGCCGGCGCCGGACAGGCGCTGCGTCACGGCATCCACATTGGCCGGTGTAACGGCGAGGACCATGCCGATGCCGCAATTGAAGGTGCGGGCCATTTCTTCGGGCGCGATGCTGCCCTGTTCCTGCAGGAACGCCATCAGGCCGGGCTGCTGCCAGGCGTCCGCATCGACGACGGCATGGGCATTGGCGGGCAGGACGCGGGGAATGTTTTCCAGCAGGCCGCCGCCCGTGATGTGGGCCAGCGCATCGATCTCGCCTGCGCGGATCGCAGGCAGCAGGCTGGCCACATAGAGGCGCGTCGGCGCGAGCAGCGTGTCGATCAACGCGCGCTCTGCATCGAACGGGGCGGGCGCTGCCAGATCCCAGCCCTTGTCCGCAGCCAGCCGCCGGACGAGCGAGAAACCGTTGGAATGCACGCCGGAGGACGCGAGGCCCAGCAGGACATGGCCGGGGGCCACACGCTCGCCGGTCAACTGCTCGCCGCGCTCCACCGCGCCGACGCAGAACCCGGCGAGGTCGTAATCGCCCGGTGCATACATGCCGGGCATCTCTGCCGTTTCCCCGCCGATCAGCGCGCATCCGCTTTCCTTGCAGCCGCCAGCGATGCTGGCGACCACCCGCTCCGCCACGCCGTTTTCCAGTTTTCCGGTCGCGAAATAGTCGAGGAAGAAAAGCGGTTCCGCGCCCTGAACGATCAGGTCGTTGACGCACATCGCGACGAGGTCGATTCCCACCCCTTCGTGCCGGTCGTAATCGATGGCGAGCTTCAGCTTGGTCCCGACGCCGTCATTCGCGGCGACGAGAAGCGGGTCTGTGTAG
Source organism: Altererythrobacter sp. MTPC7 (assembly GCF_042851395.1). Classification (NCBI taxonomy): domain Bacteria; kingdom Pseudomonadati; phylum Pseudomonadota; class Alphaproteobacteria; order Sphingomonadales; family Erythrobacteraceae; genus Altererythrobacter; species Altererythrobacter sp. MTPC7. The sequence goes on from NZ_BTGS01000002.1 coordinate 111,755, forward strand.
CCAGCCGCCTTCGGATCGAAAAAGCCGCCGAAGCCGCCGATTTCCGCACCTGCACCGGGCCGGGCGGTTGCCTTCACCAGGGGGCCGATCGCCTTCACCAATGCGTTGCCGGCCTCGATCGAGACCCCTGCCTGCGCGTAGGTATAGCCGTCCTGGCCGCTTTGCTTGTCTGGATTGTCCCCGGTCATGTCCACGCCCATACGCATTCGCGCTTGGAATCGCACGGCCCTTTCGGCAAAAGGCTGGCGATTTTCCCCATGACACGGTCCATCGCCCTTCCATCCGTCCCGGTGACGCCCCGAATGCGAGCTTTCGCGCTTGCCGGGTTGTCCGCGATGGCCGTGGCCGGCATTGTCGCAGCGAGCTGGGGTCCGGGCTTCGTCAATGCGCAGGTAGAGGGCGACCGCGGCATTTCCGCGGTGGTGGCGAGTAGCGATATCGATGTCGGCGGGATCGAGGTCGACGTGACCGGCGATTCACCGGAAGATGCGCGCAGCGAAGGCTGGCGAGTGGCGCAGCGCGAGGCATGGGCCAAGATCGGCGGCCCGACGCTGTCCGATGGCCAGTTGCAATCGCTCGTTTCCGCCATCGTGATCGAGCGTGAGCGTGTCGGTCCCCGGCGCTATGTCGCCACGCTGGGCGTCATCTTCGACCGGGCGCGCGCCGGCGGTTACCTCGGCCGCGGCGACCGGCGCGCCCGTTCCGCACCGCTGCTGCTGCTGCCGATGACGGTGACCGGCGGATCGCAGCTGATCTACGAACAGCGCAATCCATGGCAGCGCGCATGGGCGGAATACCAGGCCGGATCCAGCCGGATCGACTATGTCCGTCCGTCGGGCGCGGGCGGCGATTCCCTGCTGATCACCGCGGGCCAGCTGAACCGGCGAAGCCGCGCATGGTGGCGCAATATCCTGAACCAGTTCGGCGCATCGGACGTGATCGTTGCCATTGCCAGGCTGGACCATGAATATCCCGGCGGCCCCGTTAGCGGGCACTTCATTGCACGCCACGGTCCCGACAACGAATATCTCGATAGCTTCACCCTGCGCGTCGGCAATCCGCGGCAGATCCCGGCCATGTACGAACAGGCGATCGAGCGGTTCGAGACGGTCTACGAAAAGGCGCTGGCGGACGGTGTGCTGAAGCCCGATCCCACGCTCAACCAGACCGGCGGGCGCATCGATCCCGCGATCCAGCAACTGATCGATGCCGGCCGGCGGGCAGAGCAGGAAGCCGCCGCCGCACGCCGCGCGGCAGAGGCTGCGCGCAACCGGGAAGCGCAGGCGGATACGCCTTCGGACGAACCGACAGCGGCACCGGAACCGGCAGCCGCCGCGTCCTATGTCGTCTATTTCGCGACGCCCGATGCGGGCTCTATCGACGCCTCGCTGGCCGGGGTCCGCTCCACTCCGGGCGTGCGCGGCGCGGCGACGACCTCGCTGGCCATCGGGGGCACATCGGTGATGAGCGTGACCTATACGGGATCGCTGTCCGAACTGGCAGCGGCGCTGCGGGGCCGCGGCTTTGCGGTTACGCAGGGTTCGAACGCGCTTTCCGTCAGGCGCTAGGCCGGCGGCTGGTGGCTGCCCCTTCCCAGATTGCGCTCCCGCTTGCGCCTGGCGCCGACGGACAGGCCCACAGGATCATCGTCGGGTCCGCCAACCGCAAGGCCGTCGATGCGCTGGCCGATCCCTTGGCCTGGCCCTATCGCACCGCTATCCTCACCGGACCTCCGCGCTCGGGCAAGTCGCTGCTGGCGCGCTGGTTCGAACTGGCGGGGAAGGGCGCGATTATCGACGGCGCGGATACAATCGACGAAACGGAGCTGTTCCACCGCTGGAACCGGGCGCAGGAAGAAGGCGAGGCTTTGCTCCTGGTGGCAAAGGACGAAGCGTGGGACATAGCGCTGCCCGACCTCAGGTCCCGCCTCGGCGCGGCGCTTCACATAGGCATCGGCCAACCCGACGATGCCATGCTGGCAGAGCTGATCGAACTGCACGCGGCGCGCCATGGCTTGGCATTGGGCGAGGGCGCTCTTACCTATCTCGTGCCGCGCGTAACCCGCAGCTTTGCCGAGATAGAGCGGGTGGTGGCAGCGATCGACCGGCTGAGCCTCGAGCGCAAGGCACCGCCGACCATGGGCATCTGGCGCGACGCGCTGGAGGCCGTGCAGGGCCCGGAACAGGCCCGCCTGTTGTGAGGTCCTGCGGCGCAGCTTGCGCCGGGGATGAAAAAGTGGGAGATTCCGGAGGATGAGACGCCCATGCTGAATGGCCTGATCCGTTATCTGGACTCGGTTCGCGCGCGCGATCCGGCCCCGCGCTCGCGCTGGGAAATTCTGCTGTATCCCGGCGTGCTCGCCCTTGGCCTGCACCGCGTGGCGCACTGGCTTTTCGAGGCGAAGCTGTATTTCCTGGCCCGCTTCGTGAACCATTTCTCGCGCTTCCTGACCGCGATCGACATTCATCCCGGCGCGAAGATCGGGAAGAACCTGTTCATCGACCACGGCTTTACCGTCATCGGGGAAACCGCCGTGATCGGCGACGATGTGACCATCTACCAATGCGTGACGCTGGGCGGGACGAACCCGACCAACGGCATTGGCGGGAAGCGGCATCCGACTATCGGCGATAGCGTCATCATCGGTTCCGGCGCGCAGGTCATCGGCCCCATAACGGTGGGCCGCCGTGCGCGTATCGGGGCCAATGCTGTCGTCACCGACGAAGTGCCGGAAGGCGCGACGATGATCGGGCTGAAGGCGCGCAGCACGCTGGTCCCGGCGGAGGAATGGCTGCGCGAATTCCTTCCCTACGGCACGCCCTGCGACGATCCGTGCGAAGAGCAGTTCGGGGAGAAGGTCGCCGAGGGCAGTCGCCGGGTCGAAGTTCTGGAGGCCGACCTCGCCGCCCTGAAGGCGGAGCTGGAGGCGCTGAAAGCCGAACGCCTGACGCCACCTGCCGATGGGGGCATCGGCCGCCGTAGCGGGACCGCCGACTGATGGTATCCAGCCCCGGCGCAAAAATTGTCGCCTTCCCTGCCGCCCGCGCAAACCAGATCGGTTTCCAGCGCGACGAATTGCAGCGCATCCTGGACCTGTACGGCCGCATGGTCGCAGCCGGCGAATGGCGCGACTACGCAATGGACTTCACGAAGGATGCCGCCATCTTCGCAGCCTTCCGCCGCGCCGCGGAACGCCCGCAGGCGCGGGTGGAGAAACGACCGTCGCTGCGCAACCGGCAGGGGCTGTGGACCCTGTTCGGCGAGCATGGCCAGGTGCTGAAGCGCGGGCACGACCTCGCCGGCGTGCTGGCCCCGATGGAACGACGCCTGCTGAAAGCGGTCGACGACTAGCCCTGTAACAAGGCGCGGCACTGCGAACGCGTTGTCGGCACGAAAAAGGCCCGCGCTCCCTTCCAGGGGGCGCGGGCCTTTCTCTTGATATGGAGTCCCTGCCGGTCAGGAACCGGCGGGCCTCAGCCCCGTGCGCTGTCGGGACCGGTGCCGGTCACCTTCTGCATGGCGGTCAGGATCGCGCCCGACTGCTCGTTACCGGATTTCGGCGCCTTGAGGTTGGAGAAGTCGCTGATCTTGTCCCAGTTCTCGGCGAAACCTTCGACCGTACGCTCGCCGTCGGGCAGCCAGACGGCGTCGTTCATCACGGTCCAGCTGGAGTGGAAGCCACCAGCGCCTGCGCCGACGATGGCGTTGGACGGGCTGTCTTCACTCACCAGGAACAGCGCGGCGGGGACGACATTGACCGGGTCGAACAGCTTGAACGCCTCTTCGGGGAACAGGTCCTGCGTCATGCGCGTGCCTGCGACGGGCGACAGGGTGTTCACCTTGATGTTGTACTTCGCGCCTTCGAGATACAGCGTCTTCGTCAGGCCGGCGAGGCCCAGCTTGGCCGCGCCGTAATTCGCCTGGCCGAAATTGCCGAACAGGCCGGTGCTGCTGGCGGTCATCAGGATGCGGCCATAGGCCTGCTCGCGCATGGTTTCCCACACGGCCTTGGTGGCGAACGCGCTGCCGGTCAGGTGGACCTTGACCACGAATTCGAAGTCTTCCGGGCTCATCTTGGCGAAGCTCTTGTCGCGCAGGACGCCGGCATTGTTGATGAGGATGTGGACGCCGCCCCACTTCTGCTTGGCGTCGGCGACCATCTTTTCCATCTGGTCGAATTCGGTGACGCTGCCGCCATTGGCCATGGCTTCGCCGCCGGCCTTCTCGATTTCCTCGACAACCTGCGCCGCTGCGTCGGAAGAACCGGTTCCGTCGCGCGAACCGCCCAGGTCGTTGACGACGACCTTCGCACCGCGGCGGGCGAGTTCGAGGGCGTATTCCTTGCCCAGGCCGCCGCCTGCGCCGGTGACGATGGCGACTTTGTCTTTGAACGAAATGCTCATGGGGTGTCTCTCCACTTGAGGGTGATAAATGGCTTGAGCGCGTGCCTTACGCACACGTCAATCGCCGGCACGGGTGGCAGGTTCCATGCTGCGTTGCAACAGCGGAAAGACGGGGCCTGCGTGCCGTAAGGTCAGGCCGCGCGGGGCGTGTTACAATGCTTCAAGCGCGGGCAACAAATCCTCGAATCGCTCGATTACGGCGTCCGCCCCCAGCTCGGCTGGCGGCTTGTCGCAATAGCCATAGGCTGCCGCGACGACCGGCACGCCTGCCGCCTTCGCCGCGTTCACGTCGTATGTGCTGTCCCCGACAAAGGCGAAGCGGGCATCCGATGCGCAGCACGCGCGCCGCGCCTCGATCACCGGGTCGGGCTTGGGCTTGGCATTGCCTTTCCCCATCGTATCGCCGCCGATGATGGCGACGAAGCGGTCCGCCATGCCAAGCTGGGTCAGGACAGAGCGGGCGAACGCTTCGAACTTGTTGGTCACGACAGCCATGGTCACGCCCTTGGCCGCCAGCGTGTCGAGCGTTTCCAGCACGCCCGGATAGGGCCGGGAATGGACCGCGTTGTTCTCGGCGTAATAGGCCAGCATCTGCTTGTAGAGCGCGTGGAATTCGTCGTCCGCCATGCCGCCCTGCCGGTCCACCGCGCGTTTCAGCATGATCTTCGCGCCCCCGCCGATCAGGTCCTTGCTGCTGTCCACCGGCACGGGCGCGAAGCCGCCGGCTTCCAGTGCGTGGTTCACCGCCGCTCCCAGGTCGCGGAAGGTGTCCAGCAGCGTGCCGTCCAGATCGAAGCCGATTGCGGCGAAAGGAAAATCGTTCATACGCGCTGGCCTGACGCAAGCTTCTTCATTCCGCAAGGAAAGGGTGGCAAAGGGAGCAAAATTCAGGAGTTCGCATGACCGATTTCGCCGCCGTCATCCTCGCCGCGGGCAAGGGCACCCGCATGAAAAGCGACCTGCACAAGGTGCTGCACCCGATTGCCGGGCGCTCCATGCTGCATCACCTGATGGCCTCGGTCGACACGCTGTCACCGGCACGCAAGGTCGTCGTCGTCGGGGCCGGGCGCGAGCAGCTGGAAGCGGCGCTGGGGGACGATGCGCAGACCTGCCTGCAGGAACCGCAGCACGGCACGGGTCACGCGGTGCAGCAGGCGCGCGAGGCGCTGTCCGGCTTCACCGGCGCGGTGCTGGTCATGTATGGCGACGTGCCCTTCGTGCGGCCGGAAACGATGCAGGCCATGCTCGACCGGCTGGAGGAAGGCGATGCCCCCGCCGCGGTGGTGCTGGGCTTCGAGCCGGAGGATGCGGGCGCCTATGGCCGGGTGTTGACCGATGACGAGGGCCGCATCGCCAAGATGGTCGAATACAAGGATGCGAGCGAGGAAGAGCGCGGCTGCACGCTGTGCAATTCGGGCCTGATGGCGGCGAGGGCGGACGACCTGTTCGCGCTGCTCGACCGGGTGGGCAACGACAACGCGCAGGGCGAATACTACCTGCCCGACATCGTGAATATTGCGCTGGCCGACGGTCGGACCTGCGCGGCGGTGACCACCGACAGCCCGGACGAGGTGCAGGGTATCAACAGCCGCGCGGAACTGGCGCGGGCAGAGGCGCAGTGGCAGGACGTGCGGCGCGAGGACGCCATGGCGGACGGGGTTACGCTGAAGGCACCGGAAACCGTCTTCTTCAGTTACGATACGCAGCTGGGCCGCGATGTGGTCGTGGAACCGAATGTCGTTTTCGGTCCTGGCGTCAAAATCGCGGACAAATGCACGGTGCGCGCCTTCAGTCACCTGGAAGGCGCAACGCTGGGCGAGGGCTGCGAGGTCGGCCCCTACGCCCGCCTGCGCCCCGGCGCGGTGCTGGAAAAAGGCGCGAAGGTCGGTAATTTCGTCGAAATGAAGAAGGCGGTGCTGGGCGAGGGCGCAAAGGTGAACCACCTGACCTATCTCGGCGATGCCACGGTGGGAGCGGGAGCCAATATCGGCGCAGGCACCATCACCTGCAATTACGATGGCTATTTCAAATACCAGACGAAGATCGGCGAGCGGGCCTTCATCGGATCGAACAGCGCACTGGTTGCGCCGGTATCGATCGGCGCGGATGCCATCGTCGCGGCCGGCAGCACGGTGACGCGGGACGTGGACGACGGAGAACTGCGGATGGAACGGGCGGAACAGGCGGTGAAGCCGGGTTGGGCCGACAGGTTCCACGATGCGATGAAGAAGAAAAAAGCAGCCGCGGCGAAATCGTGAAGCGGCTCTGTGGCATCGGGGCGGTGCTGGCGCTGGCCGCCTGCAGCGATCCCGCACCGGAAGCTGGCCGTGCGGACGCCGCACCGGGCGCAGGCGTGGAAACTGGCGAAGTGGCGGAGCGCCCTGTGCGCGAGGTTGCAAAGACGGCCGGTGTCCAGACATCAGTACCCCCGCAAGTGGCTTGCAGCCAGTCGGAACAGACGATCTTTTCCTGCGAAACCTCCGGCGGGCGGACCATTGCCGTGTGCGGCAGCGATGGCGAGGTCCAGTACCGGTTCGGCGAACGCCTGGCGGAAATCGTCCTCACCGGCGGTCGCTTCGCGCAAGTGCCCTATGCCGGCGGCGGCGAGGCGCAGGTCGCGTTTATCAATGGCGAGACGCGCTACATCGTCTTCAGCCGGATCGTCCGGACCAATTTCGAACCGGGGGAGCCGAACCATCCGAAGATCACCGACGGCGTGATGGTGGTTCGCGGCGGCAAGATTGTCGCGGAACGGATTTGCAAGGCCGAGACGGTCGACAGCGTCGATGTCGCAGCAGGGGAGACTTATGGCGGAGTGTCGCGGGAAATCTTCATTCCGGACTGATCCGCTGCGGATCAGCTAGGGGCTGCGTCGTTGCCCCGGATGGTCCGGATGGACGCCAGGACGGCGATACACACGGCAATCACGAATTGCGGGAAGGCGAAGAACAGGACGCCATCGGTCATGCTCATCGCCCCCAGACCTGCTAGTCCGCCCATGGCCGGCAAAGCGACGGACGAATTGGCGGCTATCCACCCGCGCAGCCGCGAAAGGCCGGTCAGCGCGATTACCGCAAGCGACAGGGCGCCGACAATTCCCCAGTCGAACAGGACCTGCATGATCATGTTGTGGGGATGCGCGTTCGCATCGTTCGATGCTGCCACCTTGGTACGCCAATTGTTCTGGCCATAGCCTAGAAGGGGGGCCTCGGTGATTTTCTGCGCCGTCTGCGCCCACATTTCCGTCCTGATGCCGATGGACGGGCTCTTCTTCTCGGCCTCCCCGGTGGTCCGGCCGACAATGTTCTCCAGGCCGTAATGCTTGCTTTCGGGGGCGGTCAGGAATGTCAGCGGCATCACGGCTGCCGCCAGGAGAATGACCGACAGGAAAAGTTTCAATCGCTGGCCCGGCCCCATGACCACCATCAACGCGGCGGTAATCACGAGCACCGACAGGAAGGGCGAACGGCCGCCGGTCCATGCCACGAAATAAAGTCCGGCAGCGGTCAGCAGGAACGGGATCAGCCACTTGCCGGGCTCTGTCGGCCGGAGGTCCGATGCGGCCAGCAGACCGACACCGATCCCTGCAAGCGACACCGCGTAGAAGCCGAGGTGGCGGACATTGGTCACGGCCAGTCCGAACAGCATCCAATCAAAACCCTGCTCTGCAACGGCGAGCGAGGCATAGATGTGGGCTAGAAGAACGAACGCGGCGATCCCGGCGGCCAGCGCAACGAGGGCTGCGCGGCGCAGCGGAGCCCAATTGTTCGCAAACCGGTCATGCAGGGCGATGGCCGTCATCACATGGATGACCGAATAGGTCAGGAAGATCACTGCAGCAGGTCGGTCATCCGCAAGAAATGCGGCACCCACCGCGCCTGCAAACCAGGTGCCCAGGGGCCATGAAACGCTGCGCGGCAGGAACCCGATGGCCGGCACCGGGCGAAAGCCGCCGGCACGTGCTGTCAGGATCAGCGCGATTTCGATGCCGATGACCGGCAGCCAGAGGCCGCGGGTGACACTGGCACCTTGCGAAAGGTCGAAGGTCAATGCGCCGAAAAGCGGGGCGCACGTAGCGATCAGGAGAAGCGCGAGCGGCCCGGCATAACGGGAAACCGTCGCAGGGGACTCAGCCGTCGACATGTTCCGCGAGCACGGTCAGGCCCTTGTCGCCGACCTCGGCAAAGCCGCCGCGCACGGCGATTTCCTCGGGCGCAGCGCCTTCGCTGCGATAGACCTGCACCGCGCCGTCACGAATGACGGACATGAAGGGCGCATGCCCCTCCAGCACGCCGAAATCGCCATCCGCACCGGGAACGACCACCATGTGGACTTCCTCGGAACGGACCTGCTTTGCCGGGGTGACGAGTTCGAAATGGAGGGGCATGTCGCTTGGTTTCCAGTTGCGGAGTGCTTAGGCTTCGTCGGCCATCTTCTTGGCCTTCTCGACCGCCTGGTCGATGCCGCCGACCATGTAGAAGGCGTTTTCCGGCAGGTGGTCGTATTCGCCGTCCACGACTGCCTTGAACGACTTCACCGTGTCTTCCAGCTGGACGAACTCGCCCGGAATGCTGGTGAAGACTTCGGCCACGTGGAACGGCTGGCTGAGGAACTTCTGGATCTTGCGCGCACGGGCGACGGTCAGCTTGTCCTCTTCCGACAGCTCGTCCATCCCGAGAATGGCGATGATGTCCTGCAGCGACTTGTACTTCTGCAGCGTTTCCTGGACCTTGCGAGCGGTTTCGTAGTGCTCCTGGCCCACGACGCGCGGCTCCAGCACGCGGCTGGTGGAATCGAGCGGGTCGACGGCCGGATAAATGCCCAGCTCCGAAATCGCGCGGTTCAGCGTCGTCGTGGCGTCGAGGTGGGCAAACGAGGTTGCAGGCGCCGGGTCGGTAAGGTCATCGGCGGGAACGTAGATGGCCTGCACCGAGGTGATCGACCCCTTCGTGGTGGAGGTGATGCGTTCCTGCAGATTGCCCATGTCGGTCGACAGGGTCGGCTGGTAGCCCACGGCCGAAGGAATACGGCCGAGCAGGGCCGACACTTCCGAACCCGCCTGCGTGAAGCGGAAGATGTTGTCGACGAAGAACAGGACGTCCTGGCCTTCCTCGTCACGGAAATATTCCGCCATGGTCAGGCCCGAGAGAGCAACGCGGGCACGTGCGCCCGGAGGCTCGTTCATCTGGCCGAAGACGAGGGCCACCTTGGACCCTTCGGGCGTCGCGACGCCGTTCGCGTCCTTCTTGATGACCTCTGCATCGAGGAATTCGTGGTAGAGGTCGTTCCCTTCACGGGTACGCTCACCCACGCCGGCGAAGACAGACACGCCGCCGTGACCCTTCGCGATGTTGTTGATCAGTTCCTGAATGAGAACGGTCTTGCCGACGCCGGCGCCGCCGAACAGGCCGATCTTGCCGCCCTTTGCATAAGGGGCGAGAAGGTCGATCACCTTGATGCCCGTGACCAGAATGGCCGCTTCGGTCGACTGGTCGATGAAGGCCGGGGCTTCGGCGTGGATCGGCATCGACTTTTCCGCGCCGACGGGGCCCAGTTCGTCGATCGGCTCACCGATGACATTCATGATGCGGCCCAGCGTCTTGGGACCGACGGGCACGCTGATCTGCGCGCCGGTGTTGGTCACTTCGCTGCCGCGCGTCAGGCCTTCGGTCGCGTCCATCGCGATGGTGCGGACGGTGTTCTCGCCAAGATGCTGCGCGACTTCGAGAACCAGCGTGTTGTCGCCGTTCTTCGTTTCGAGAGCGGTGAGGATCGGCGGCAGTTCGCCTTCGAACTGCACGTCGACGACGGCGCCGATGACCTGGGCAATCGTGCCGTTGGTGGTCTGGTTGAGTACGGGTGCGGTGGCCATTGGTTCAGTCCTGCCTGGCAATTGGTGGGCGGATAAGGGGCGCTTCAGCGGAAATGGTTACTGGGCGCAAACAGTTTCGGGATCGGAGAGCGTCCACTCGTCTTCGCCCGGGGTGAGAGTTGCGGAATCGCGGAGATATTCATCGTCGCCGAGACCGTATTCGCAGATGACGTCTTCGCTGCCGATGCCGGCGCGCTTGCAGACGGCCGTGTTGACCGATTCCGCTTCAGGGCAGGCTTCTGCAAAGACCGTGGTGAACAGGGCCTGGTCGGGGGCGGGCAGCGTGTTCACCGGCTCGGGCGCCACGGTCTCGGCCGGGGCCGGTTCGGCAGCAGGCTCTTCGCCGCAGGCTGCGAGAAGGAATGCGGGGGCGAGGATGAGGGCAAACTTGGTCACGGTGGTATCTACGTCCTGTAATCTTCGTGTTGGTCGGGCCGTCCCGGGGGAGGGCGGCCCGCTGGTTACAGCGCCTCGGCGCCTGCGATGATTTCGATGAGTTCCGTCGTAATCGCGGCCTGGCGGCTGCGGTTGTACTGGATGGTGAGATCGTTGATCAGGTCGCCGGCATTGCGCGTGGCGTTGTCCATCGCGGTCATCGACGCACCCTGCTCGGACGCCTCGCGTTCCAGCAATGCGCCGAAGATCTGCGTCTTCACATAGCGCGGCAGCAATTCCTCGAGGATTTCTTCCTCGCCGGGCTCGTATTCGACCACGGCATCGCTCGCCGCCGTTTCCTCGGGCGAGGGGACGGGGATCAGCTGGTCGACCGTCGGGTCCTGCGCCAGTGCCGACTTGAAAACCGGATAGACGAGGTGGGCGACGTCGAATTCGCCTTTCTCGAAGCGTTCGATCAGATCGTCCGCGATACCTTCCGCCTCGTCGAAGCCGGGGGTCTTCACTTCGCTGGTGTCGAAATGGCCTTCGATGCGGTCCGCGTAATCGCGGCGGATCGGGGCGCGGCCCTTCTTGCCGACGAGGTAGAACTGCACGTCCTTGCCTTCTGCCAGCAACGCCTTCGCCTTGGCCTTGGCAGCCTTCACGATGTTGGAGTTGAGACCGCCGCACAGGCCCTTGTCGGTGTTGACGACGACCAGCAGGTGACGCTTGTCGCTGCCGGTTCCGGCCAGAAGCCGCGGCGCGCTGTCACCGCCGCCGACCTTGCCCGCGAGCGAGGCCATGACGTCCGACAGACGCTCGGCATAGGGGCGCGCAGCTTCGGCAGCGGCCTGCGCGCGGCGAAGCTTCGCCGCGGCGACCATCTGCTTGGCCTTGGTGATCTTCTGGGTCGATTTGACCGACCCGATCCGATCTTTCAGTTCTTTCAGCGAGGCCATCTTGGCTCCCTAACTCTTACCGAACTCAGGCGAACTGCTTTGCGAAGGTGTCGAGCGCCTTCACGGTTGCATCCTTGGTGTCGCCTTCGAACTTCTTGCTCGTGCGGATGTCCTTCAGGATGTCGGCATGTTCGTTGCGCATGAAGCTGAGCATGGCGGTTTCGTATTCCGTCACCCGGTCGACCGCGACATTGTCGAGATAACCGTTGGTGCCGGCGAAGATCGACACGGTCTGCTCTTCGAACGGCATGGGCGAGAACTGCGGCTGCTTGAGCAGTTCCGTCAGGCGCGCACCGCGGCTCAGCAGTTTCTGCGTCGATGCGTCGAGGTCCGAACCGAACTGCGCGAAGGCCGCCATTTCGCGGTACTGCGCCAGCTCCAGCTTGATCGAGCCCGACACCTTCTTCATCGCCTTCGTCTGGGCGGCACCGCCCACGCGGCTGACCGACAGGCCGACGTTAATGGCCGGACGCACGCCCTGGTAGAACAGGTCGGTTTCGAGGAAGATCTGGCCGTCGGTGATCGAGATCACGTTGGTCGGGATGTAGGCCGACACGTCGCCCGCCTGCGTTTCGATGATCGGCAGGGCGGTCAGCGAACCGCCGCCATTGTCGTCGTTCATCTTCGCCGCACGCTCCAGCAGGCGGCTGTGCAGGTAGAAGACGTCGCCCGGATAGGCTTCGCGGCCCGGGGGACGACGCAGCAGCAGGGACATCTGGCGATAGGCCACGGCCTGCTTCGAAAGGTCGTCGTAGACGATGACGGCGTGCATGCCGTTGTCGCGGAAGAATTCACCCATCGTGCAGCCGGTATAGGGCGCGAGATACTGCAGCGGAGCAGGCTCCGACGCGGTGGCGGCGACGACGATGGAGTATTCCATCGCGCCGTTTTCTTCCAGGCTCTTCACGATCTGCGCGACGGTGGAACGCTTCTGGCCCACGGCGACGTAGATGCAGTACAGCTTCTCGCCCTCGTCGTCGCCCTGGTGGGCTTCGCGCTGGTTGATGAAGGTGTCGATGGCAACGGCGGACTTGCCGGTCTGGCGGTCGCCGATGATCAGTTCGCGCTGGCCGCGGCCGACCGGCACGAGGGCGTCGATCGCCTTCAGGCCCGACTGCACCGGCTCGTCGACCGATTTACGCGGGATGATGCCCGGCGCCTTCACCTCGACGCGGCGACGCTCGACGTTCTCGATCGGGCCCTTGCCGTCGATCGGGTTGCCCAGTGCGTCGACCACGCGGCCCAGCAGGCCCTTGCCGACGGGAACGTCCACGATGGTCTCGGTCCGCTTGACGCTGTCGCCTTCCTTGATCTCGGCGTCGGAGCCGAAGATCACGACGCCGACATTGTCGGCTTCGAGGTTGAGGGCCATGCCCTGCACGCCATTGGCGAATTCGACCATTTCACCGGCCTGGACCTTGTCGAGGCCGTGGATGCGGGCGATGCCGTCGCCCACGCTGAGCACGGTACCGACTTCGCTGACTTCGGCCTGGGTGCCGAAATTGGCGATCTGGTCCTTGATGACCTTGGAGATTTCTGCGGCGCGGATTTCCATGGGTTCGTCCTTTAGGCCTTCATGGCTTGTGCAAGAGAATTGAGGCGGGTGCGGATCGAGCCGTCGATGCGCTTCGACCCCAGTGTAACGACGAGACCGCCGAGCAGGTCCGGGTCGACGCTGTGCGACAGCTTGACCGTGCGGCCTTCGCGGGCGGTGAGTTTCTGGCGCAGCGTCTCGAGCTGCTCGTCCGTCAGCGCGTGGGCGCTGGTGACCTCTGCGGTGACTTCGCCGCGCTGTGCCGCCGCGATGATGCGGAACGCGCGGATCATGCCGGGCAGGGTCGACAGGCGGCGGTTCTGCGCCAGCACGGCGAGAAACTTCTTCGTGAGGTCCGACAGGCCCAGCACGGTGGCCACGCCTTCGATCGCCTGGCCCTGCTGGACGCGGCTGATCTGCGGATTGCTGGTGACGGCCCGCAGCTCGCCCGATTCGGCGAGAGCGGCGTCCAGCTTGTCGAGATCGGATTCGACTGCGGTCACGACTCCGTCTTCGGCTGCCAGATCGAACAGCGCGGAAGCATAACGGCCTGGCAGGCTGGCCTGAATACCGGCGGAAATCTCCACTGGGCGAAGTCCTCTCGGAAAAGCGGGAATAACATTGCGAACGCCTGCGCACCGGGCACGGGTGACGTGTCCTTGCGAAGCTGGCGCGCGCCTAGCAGCCCCCCCACCGCGATGCAAGGCGCGAGCGGGGACATCTTCCCTGCCCGAGCGAAAAGGAGTAGGCGAAGGGCCGGGATTATACGGGAGGAGAGGACCGATGAAGCTGACCCCGATGGCGCCCCGATGCGGCGTGGAGATTTCCGGCGTGACCCTGGCGCAGGCCGAGGGCGACACGCTCGATTCGATAAGGCAGGCAATCTGGGAACACGGCGTGGCGGTGTTTCGCGATCAGGATTTCTCGCCCGACGATCACATCGCCTTCGCCCGCCGCTGGGGCGGGATCGACGTGAACAATTACTTCCCTCTCCATGGCGAGCAGCCCGAAATCGCCATCGTGAAGAAGGAAGCCGACGAGTCGACCAATATCGGCGGGGCGTGGCATACCGATCATTCCTACGACCAGGTGCCGGCCATGGGGTCCATCCTGGTGGCGCGCGACCTTCCCCCGCAAGGCGGCGATACCGAATGGGCGCATATGGGGGCGGCCTACGACGCGCTGCCACAGGACCTGAAGGACGAGATCGAGGAGCTGGAGGCGTTCCATACCGCCGACCATGTCTACAAGGCGGACGGCATCTACGCGAAGACCGACATGGGCAAGAATTTGCGCGGACAGGACCTGAAGACGGGCGCCGTCCACCCAGTCGTGGTCCGCCATCCGCAAACGGGGCGCAAGCTGCTCTACGTCAATGGCAGCTTCACCATCAATTTCGTTGGCCGGACGCGCGAGGAAAGCCTGCCGCTGCTGCAGAGGCTGCTGGATGCGGCGCTGACCGGGGACAATCAGTGCCGCCTCCAATGGCGGCCGGGCACGGTCGCGATCTGGGACAATCGCACGACGTGGCACAACGCGCTGAACGATTACCAGGGCCACCGGCGCGAGATGCACCGGATCACGCTGAGCGGGGAACCGCTGGCGGCCTGAGCACTTTGCAGCCCGCCAGTCCGCCCGCTTACCGGCTTTGGATCTCGCACTGGTAGACCAGCCGTTCGTTGGGCCTTTGCGGAAGGCCGGCGATGACCGCGCCCTGCAGGTCGCCAAGGCGCGAGGATGCTCCCTCGGCCTCGCAGGACGGGGTGGAGTAGGCGCTGCGTGCCTCGCGCGCGGCGGCCATGTCGCTCCGGGTCAGCAGGTACCGGTCGACGCGGTAGGTCCGGCTGCCCGGGGCATAGCTGTTGACCGAGACGACCGCTTCCTCGTTCGGGACGAAGACGCGGCTCCATTCGCCGGAGGTCTGCCCGTATTGCGTTCGCCCGTTGACGCAGCCATCCGGGGTCCAGCTGAATTCGACCGTTTCCGCAGGAGCGCCGGTGATGCGGCTTCGCTCTGGCTGGAGGCGGCAGATCAGCGTAATTTCACCCTCGGGCGTTGCCGGACCTGCCTCGCCGCTTTCGCCGTCCTGCCCCTCGGCCATGGCGGCGGCGACCCGGCGGTCCACCGCGTCGAGACCGGGCCGCGTGAACCAGAGGGCGAGCGCCGCCACCAGCAGGGCGGCGGCCGCGACGGCGAGGGCGATGGCGATGCCGTACCGCGGCGGGTCGGCTTCGTAGGTGCCCTCATCAATATCGGTGTCCGTCTGGAGGCTCGGGATGCCCTCTCGGCGCACAGCCGAGGCCCAGCGCTGCCAGGCCGCGAAACCGCAGGCCACGCCTGCCAGCAGAAGAACCAGCGCCAGCGCCATGCGGTCTTCGCGTTCGGCCTGGACTTCCTGCGTCGCTTCCAGCTGCGCACGGGCGAGGCGTTCGCGCTGGGCCTCGCTCCTGTCTTCCAGTTCCGCCTGCGCCAGCATCTGCTCGCGCGCTGCCCGTTCGCGTTCCTCTGCATCCAAATCGGCGAGACTGCGGCAGGGGCTGGCATTGACGCGCGGCGAGATGTCCGCTGCCGAGAGGAAAGGAAGCAGCTCGCGGTTGGAGACGGCGAAATAGAATTCTCCATCCGCGCCTTCGCTGTCCGCGCCGAAACTGTTCACGCCGAGCACGCGGCCACACGCATCCAGCAGCGGTCCGCCCGAATTGCCCCGCGCGATGGGCGCTGTATGCAGCAGCGTGTCGAATTCGCGGCTGGGCCGCTCGCCCGACAGGAAGCCCCGGCTTTTCACCGGCGGCTGGCTGCGGATGATGTCGCCGATGTCGAGGCCCTGCGCGCGGTCGACATTCATGGGATAGCCCACCGCCGTCGCCTCGCCGCTGCCCGGACGCTGTCCGGCCAGCGTCAGGGGCGGCAGGCGCAGGTCGCCGGTAATCTCGATCAGGGCGAGGTCTGCGCGCGGGCTGAACTGGACGAGCCGGGCATAGGTGCTTTCCGCCCCGTCGCCCGGCACGATGCCGATGCGAAGTTCCGGATCGGCCTGCGCCTGCATCACGACATGGGCATTGGTCACGATCTGCGTCGGGCTGACCGTAAAGCCCGTCCCGTGGCTGATCGGGCGCGGTGCATCATCGGGGTAGCCGTCCGTCCCTTCCAGGATCACGACACGAACCACGCCGCGCGCTGCAGCCTCGATATCGGCGGGCTCTGCCAGCGCCGGGGCCAGTGGCGCGGCCAACAGGATCGCGAACAGCGCGAGAAGTCTTTTCATGCCCCCGCTTCTATCGCCGCGCGCTTTGACCGCAAGCTTCGGGATGCCACCCGTGTCTCGCTGCGCTAGGGAAGGGGCATGACGCAGGACACGCAAGAACAGGCGGAAAGCGACGATGCGCGCTGGGCAGCCGTGCTGCGCCGCGACCGAGCGATGGACGGCCGGTTCGTCACCGGCGTGCTGTCGACGGGTATCTATTGCCGCCCGTCCTGCGCCGCGCGCCATCCTGCGCGCAGGAATGTGCGCTTCTTTGCCGATGGAGCTCAGGCGCGCAAAGCCGGCCTGCGCGCCTGCAAGCGCTGCCTGCCCGACGACGTCGCCCGTGACGAGGCCGCCGTGCTGGCGGCCATCGAGACGATCAGGCAATCCCGCTCACGCTCGTCGCTGGCGGAACTGGCGGCGGCATCGGGCTATTCCCCCGGCCATTTCCAGCGCCTGTTCAAGCGGGCGACGGGCCTGTCACCTGCCGCCTATGACCGGGCGCTGAAGGAAGAGCGGGCGAAAGATGCGCTGGGCAAGGCGGAGCGGGTGAGCGACGCAATCTACGATGCGGGCTACGAGGCGCCGAGCCGCTTCTATGCAGCGATGGAGGACAGGATGGGCATGACGGCGAGCGACTGGCGGAACGGCGGCAGGGGCCGCGTCATTCATTGGAGCGTGGTCGATACCAGCATCGCCCCCATGTTGGTTGCCGCGACCGAGATCGGCGTATGCTGTCTCAGCTTCAATGAAGGCGAAGCGGATTTGCGTGCCCGTTTTCCCAACGCCGAACTGCACGAAGGAAGCGAGTCGTTTCGCAAATTGTTCGAACGGGTGGCCGAGGCGGTGGAGACGCCCGGCAGCGGCGCAGACATCCCGCTCGACGTGCGCGGCACGGCGTTCCAGCAGCGGTGCTGGCAGGCCTTGCGCGAAATCCCTGCCGGCGATACGCGCAGTTACGGCGAACAGGCGGCCATGCTGGGCAATCCGAAGGCCAGCCGCGCGGTCGGCAGCGCCAATGGCGCGAACAATATCGCGGTCCTTATCCCCTGCCACCGCGTGGTGCAGGCGGATGGTTCGATCGGCGGTTATGCTTACGGGCCGGAGATCAAGGCCGAATTGCTGAGGCGCGAGGGCGCAGGGGCGGACTGAAGCCGGATACGGTCAGCCTTTTGCCCGTTCATCCTCGATCTGCGCGGCCTGTTTCGCCAGCGGAATGTCGAGGTGGATGATCGTCCCCGTACTGCCGCGAATGACGTTGAGCTCGCCCTGTAGACCGGCGACCAGAGTCGTGACGATCCGCGCACCCAGATTGCCCTCGTGCGGCCAGTTGCAATCGTCCGGAATGCCGACGCCGTCATCCTCGATCGAGATACGCAACCGATCTTCCGACAGGAGAATGGCGCGCGAAATCAACGTGCCTTCATCCCGGCCTTTGAACGCGTGTTGCAGCGAATTGGTCAGGATTTCCGAGACGATCAGACCGATCCGTGCTGCCGTTTCGGTCTCCACCTTGATTGTGTCGGCTTCGAAATTGGCTTTCACCCCCGGGCGGCCGTCGAGATGATTGATCGCCGATGAAATGCGGGTCAGGTAAGCGCCCAGCGCGATGGTCTTCTCCGACGCACGTCCAGCGCCGCCTGCATCCATCTCCTGATACAGAAGCTGGAGCGCCTCGACCCGGCGCGAAAGGGAATCGAAATCGGCTTCCGTCTTCACCGGCTTGCGCGCCTGCAGGCGGATCATGCTGATGACCATGGACAGGTGGTTCTTCACCCGGTGCTGGACTTCGGCCAGCTGGTTCTCGACCGTTTCCGACGGGGTGGGGGAAATATCGGACCCCATATCGTACTGGATGCCGACGTAAAAATCGCTTGTCTCGCCCTCTTTCTCCTCCAGCGGGCCCATGACCAGGCGATTCCAGAACCCCTCGCCATTGGCGCGGTAGTTATAGATGCTGGTCTCGATTTCCTCGCGCTTGTGAATTGCCCTGGAAAGCTGCCTGACCTTCTCTTGATCGGTTTTCTCGCCCTGCAGGAAACGGCAATTGCGCCCCAGGACGGACGCGGAGGAATAGCCGGTCATCTGTTCGAACGCGCGGTTTACATATACCAGCGGCTCGTCTTCCAGCGAAAGGTTCGCGATAGTGAGCGAGAACGGCAGTCGCTCATACGCACGCTGGTCTTCTGGTTCGTTATTATCTGCCATGACTGTCCCTGTTTGCCGCCTCTTTTTAAGCGCAGGGCAAGCGGGTTTGTCCAGTGGCAACTAGTCGGTACGCGCCCAGCGACTGTCTGCAGGCGTCAAGGTGTCCAGAAATGCCTCGGCCCGGTCGAGATAGGCCTGCCGCTTGTCCTCATCCATCCGGTCCCAGTTGGAATAGATGCGCCCGATGCGCGGATTGCTTTCCAGCCGGTCGCGGTGGCGGTCCATGAAGCGCCAGTAGAGCGAATTGAAAGGGCAGGCATCCTCCTCGGTCTTCTTGCTGACCGAGTATTTGCAGTCCGAGCAGTAATTGCTCATCTTGTTGATGTAATTCCCGCTCGCCGCATAGGGCTTTGTCGCCAGTTTCCCGCCATCGGCGTAAAGGATCATGGCGGCGACATTGGGCAGTTCGACCCATTCATAGGCGTCGGCGTAAACGACCAGGTACCAATCCTGCACCTCGCGCGGGTCGATGCCGGCGATCAGCGCGAAATTGCCCAGCACCATCAGGCGCTGGATATGATGGGCGTGGGCATTGTCGCGGGTGGACCGGATTGCATCGGCGAGGCAGCGCATGTCTGTCTCGCCGGTCCAGTAGAATTCGGGCAAGGCGCGCTGGGCGTTCAGAGCATTGTCGCTTTCCAGCCCCGGCATGAAGCGCCAGTAGAAGCCGCGGACATATTCGCGCCAGCCGATCAGCTGGCGGATGAAACCCTCGACCGAATTGATCGGCGCCTTGCCGTTTTCATAGGATTTCTGTGCCCGCTCGCACAGTTCCAGAGGGTCGAGCAGACCTAGGTTGATGCTGGTCGAAAGCATCGAGTGGAACAGGTCGTCCTGCCCGTGGACCATCGCGTCCTGGTATGGGCCGAACTTCTCGATCCGCTCGGCAAAGAAGGCATCGGCGGCCTTTTCCGCCTCGCCTCGGGTGACGGGCCAGCGGAAGGTCTCGAGGCTGCCGAAATGATCGCCGAATTTCTCCTCGACGAGAGCGATGCATTCCTGCGTGATCTCGTCGGGTTCGAACAGCGGGCGCTGCGGAGCCTCCAGTCCTTCCCTGGGCGGCTTGCGGTTCTCGCTGTCGTAATTCCAGTCGCCGCCTTCGGGCTCCTCGCCGTTCATCAGCAGGCCGGTCTTGCGGCGCATTTCGCGGTAGAAATTCTCCATCCGCAGCGTCTTGCGATCCTCCGCCCATTCGTTGAATTCGGCGAGGGTGCAGACGAAACGGTCGTCGGTCAGAATCTCGACTTCGCAGTCGAACTTGTCCGGCCATTCCTCAATCGCCTGCTGCACGCGCCATTCGCCCGCTTCGACAATGTGGACCGCGCGCGGGTCGTGACGTTCCACGGCGCGGGCGACTTCGCCGGTGAAGCTGCCGGCATTGTCCTCGTCCGTCAGCTTCACGTAGTCGACCTGCCAGCCGGCATCTTCCAGCTCCGCCGCGAAATGGCGCATGGCGGAGAAGATCAGCGCGATCTTCTGCTTGTGATGCTTGACGTAGGTCGCCTCGTCCCGGACCTCCATCATCAGGATGACGGTGTCGTCCTTCGTCCGCCCGCGCAGGGACGCGAGCGTGCGGGTCAGCTGGTCGCCGAGGATGGGAACAAGGATCGGGCCGGAACTGTCGTCGCTCATGCGCCCCTAACGCACCTGCCTAAGAAAGGTTCGGCTCCACTCCCGGCTCGCATTTCGCCCACATGCGCCGATAGGCCTCGCGCTCGCCGATGCGCTTCAGATAGGCTCGCGTGTTCGGCTTGTCGTCCAGCGTGGTGCCGCGCGTCATGCGGGCGGTGGTCAGGCAATAGACCATCATGATGTCGGCCAGCGTCAGCTGCTCGCCCCCGAAGAACTCGGCCTCGCCCAGCCGCTGTTCAACCTGGTCCCATGCCTTGGCCGTGCGGTCGGCCACGAAATTGCCGGGCATCGGGTTCTGCGCGTCGGCCATGGACAGCATCAGCTGCATCATGCCATTCGTCATGAAGGTGCCGTTGGTGTAGTGGAACCAGAAGAGGTGGTCCGCGAAATCGGGGTGGTCTGGCCGCAGGCAATGTTTCTCCGCGCCGTATTTGCGATCGACATATTCGCAGATCGCCCCGCTTTCGGCTAGCACGAGGTCGCCGTCCTGGATGACCGGCGCCATGCCGGCCGGGTGCAGCGCTTTCAGCTCGTCCGGCGCGAGGCGGTTGTCCGCCCGGCGGTCGTAGCGTTTGAACTCATAGTCGATCCCCAGCTCCTCGCACAGCCAGACGACGCGCTCGGACTGCGAAATGCCGAGATGGTGGACGGTCAGGGTGCTCATGGATGGGGGTCCTCTCAAACGAAGCTATAGGGATCGATGTCGACGCTTACGCGCACGCCGCGGGGCAAGTCCAGCGGGTCCAGCCAGCCGCGAATGGCCTTCTGTACATTGGCGGAGCGCCGTGCATTGACCAGCAGGCGGTAGCGGTAGCGGCCACGCAGCAGCGCCATCGGGGCGGGCGCGGGACCGAGGATGGCAACGTCGGGCAGGTCGGGCCGGGCATGGCCGATGGCCTGCGCCGCCTCGCGCGCTTCCTTCTCGTCCTCGCTGGATATGATGATCGCCGCCCAGCGTCCGAAGGGCGGGGCGCCCGCATGGCGGCGGGCGTCGGTTTCCGCCTCGTAGAAGGCATCGCGGTCGCCCGCTTCCAGCGCGGCGATGACCGGGGCATCTGGGTGACGGGTCTGGATGATCACCTCGCCCGGTTTCGCCCCGCGTCCGGCACGGCCTGCGACCTGCGCGACCTGCTGGTAAGTGCGCTCCGCCGCGCGCAAATCGCCGCCTTCCAGGCCGAGGTCCGCATCGACCACGCCGACCAACGTCAGTTCGGGAAAGTGGAAGCCCTTGGTAACCAGCTGCGTGCCGACGATGACGTCGATCGCGCCGCTCTCCGCCTGCGCCACGAATTCCGCCGCGCGTTCCGGGCTGCCGAGCGTATCGCTGGTGACGAGCGCGACGCGCGCCTCGGGCAGGATCTCGCGCACCTCGTCGGCGATCCGCTCGACCCCCGGTCCGCAGGCGACCATGCAATCGGGCTCGCCGCAATCGGGGCAGGTTTCGGGCGGGGCGGTATCGTGGCCGCAGTGATGGCACGCGAGACGCTGGGTAAAACGATGCTCGACCAGCCACGCGCTGCAATTGGGGCACTGGAAACGGTATCCGCAATTTCGGCACAGCGTCAGCGGGGCATAGCCGCGCCGGTTGAGGAAGAGCAGCGATTGCTCCCCTTTCTCCAGCCGGTCGGCCACCGCATCGGCGAGGCGGGGGGCGAGCCAGCGGCCGCGTTCGGGCTTTTCCTGCGTCAGGTCGAGCAGCTGGATGTCCGGCAATTCCGCCCCGCCGAACCGGCTTGGCAGTTCCAGCTTCCGGTAGATGCCGCTCTCCGCCATTTGCAGGCTTTCCAGCGCCGGCGTGGCGCTGGCCAGCACCACGGGGATCTGTTCGAAATGCCCACGCATGACGGCGACGTCGCGGGCATTGTAGCGCACGCCGTCATCCTGCTTGAAACTGACCTCGTGCGCCTCGTCCACCACGACCAGTCCCAAATTGGCGTAGGGCAGGAACAGGGCGGAGCGTGCGCCGACCACCACCTGCGCCTCGCCCGTGCTGATGGCGCGCCATGCCCGCCTGCGCTCGGTCGATTTCAGGCTGGAATGCCACACGATGGGCGGGGCGCCGAAGCGGTCCTCGAACCGGCGAAGGAACGCCTCGGTCAGCGCGATTTCGGGCAGCAGGACCAGCACCTGCCGATCGGCGCGCAAGGCCGCGGCGACCGGTTCGAAATAGGTTTCGGTCTTGCCCGATCCGGTCACCCCATCGAGCAGGATGGGCGCGAATTGCCGCGCCTCGACAGCCTCCACGATGTCTCCCGCCACTTCCTGCTGGTCGGGGGACAGCACCGGTTCGGCAAAGTCTGCGGTGGCACGGGGATAGGGGCGGTCGATATCGACCTCCACCGGCTCCAGCACCCCCTGGTTGACGAGGCCGCGCAATACGCCGTCGGACACGCCGGCCATCTCGGCCAGCTCGCGAATCGTCGCCTGTTCGCCTTCCAGCCGCTCCATCGCCCGCTCGCGCTGCGGTGTCATGCGTTCGGGCATTCCGCCCGTCAGCCGGTATTCGGTCATCGTCGCAGGGCCGCGCAAAGCGCCGCCGCTGGCGAGGACCATGCGCGCCACCGCGCTCATCGGGGCACAGTAATAATCCGCCGTCCACTCGATCAGGCGCCTGAGTTCCGGGCGGAGCGGCGGGACCGGCACGACGTCCAGCAGCGGCCGCAGCTTCGCATCGGGAACGGACTGCGATGGCAGAGCGTCCTCTTCCCAGACCACGCCCAGGATCTGGCGCGGACCGAGCGGGGCGACCACGACGCTGCCCGGCCCGACCTGCATCCCTTCCGGCACACGGTAATCGAGCACGCCCAGCGCGGCGTTGAAGACAAGGAGGCGGACGCGGTTCATGCGCCTGCCATATGGGAGCCGCAATGGTGGGGCGGCAAGATGGAGTATCCCTGAAATGACCGAGCTTTTGACGAAAACCACCGGACGCCGTGCCTTTCTGGGCGGGATCGGCGTCGCATCAGGCGGCCTGCTGATGTCCGGCTGCACCACAGGGCTGGGCGGGTTCGGCATGGTCGACGCGGTGCGCCGCCTGCTGTTCCTCTCCAGCGAACAGGCCTTCGCCCGCCTGACCGCGCCGGGCGGGTACTGGGACGAACAGGTCGCGCAGATCGGGCTTGGCAACCTTATGGGCGCGCGCGGCGACGTGCTGTCGAACATCCTGACCTCCGCCCTCTTCAAGTCGCGGCTGGAGCGCGAATTCGCAGGCTTCGCGCTGGAGGCGAGCGACCGGGCGGCACCCATCGTTCTCGATACCGTGCGCACGATCGGGTTCCAGAACGCGATCGACCTGGTGCGCGGCGGACCCAGCGCGGCGACGTCCTACCTGCGCGGGAACATGGGAACGCGCCTGATCGATGCGATGGTGCCCGAACTGGGCGATGCGATGCGCGTCGCCAGCGATCCGCTGGTGGGGCAGGCGATTGCCGCCCTGTCCGGCGTCGATATCGGCGGCGTGGCAACCCGCGTCGCCAATGGCATCGACGATGCGATCTGGGGCGAGATCGGGCGCGAGGAAGCGGCCATCCGCGCCAATCCGCAGGCGACCCGCGATCCGCTGATCATCGGGGTATTCGGCGCGGCGGACCGACTGCTGTGATCCTGCACGCGGGGATGGACCACAGGACCACCTAGCCCGCGCTGGTCCGCCCCGCTAAGGCTGGCAGGGAATCGCCATCCGGAGCACGCACGCACATGAAATTCTTTGCCGACACCGCAGAAATAGACGCCATTCGCGAGCTGGAGGAGACAGGCCTGCTGGACGGGGTGACGACGAACCCCTCACTGATCCACAAATCGGGCCGCGACTTCATCGAGGTGACGAAGGAAATCTGCTCGATCACCAATGGTCCGGTCAGCGCCGAGGTCGTCGCTCTGGACCATGCGACCATGATGAAGGAAGCGGACAAGCTGCGCGCCATCGCAGACAATGTCTGCATCAAGGTGCCGCTGACGATCGACGGGCTGAAGACCTGCAATGCGCTTACCCGTGATGGCACGATGGTCAATGTCACCCTGTGCTTCTCGGCCAACCAGGCGCTGCTCGCGGCAAAGGCCGGGGCAACCTTCATCTCGCCTTTCGTCGGGCGGCACGACGATAACGGCACGAACGGAATGGACCTCATCCGCGACATTCGCCAGATCTACGACAATTACGCCTTCGACACCGAAATCCTCGTCGCCAGTGTGCGCCATGTCGGCCATGTCCTCGACAGCGCGCTGATCGGGGCCGACGTGATGACCGCTCCGCCCAAGGTGATCATGGCGCTCGCCAATCATGTCCTGACGGACAAGGGGATCGAAGGCTTCCTGAAGGACTGGGAAGCGACGGGGCAGAGCATCCTGTAATCCTGCATGAGTGAAGAGACCCCTCTCGACCTGTTCAAGCGGGCGCTGACCGGCAGCGCCCGTGCCATCGCGCGCGAGCCGGAAGTCGAAGTCGCGTGGAGCGCGGACAGCCCGTCATCGGCTGGCAACAATTTCCGCGTTCCGCTGCCGGGCCGCTCGCTCCCGCCCGAACAGGCGACCGAGGCGCGCGGATTTGCCGACAGCTTCGCACTCAAACTGCGCCACCACGACGTGGCGCTGCACGACCGGCAGGCCCCGTCCGAACCGATTGCCCGCGCCGTCTACGATGCGGTCGAGCAGGTGCGTTACGAGGCATTGGGCTCCAACCGTTTCAGCGGGATCGCGGCCAATCTCGATGCTGCGGTCGAACTGCGGACCGCCTCCGATCCCATCGCCCGCGCGAAAAGCGAGAGCGAGGTCCCGCTGCAGACCGCAGTTGCCCTGATGCTGCGCGAGGCACTGACCGGCCGCGCCGTGCCGCAGCGCGCGCAGGCGGGCGTCGACCTGGTCCGCAATTTCATCGAGGAACGGGTGGGCGACGACTTCGCCGATCTCGCTTCGCAGGCGGGCGACCAGAAGGCGTTCCAGTCGCTGGCGCTCGACATGCTGAAGAACCTCGAGCTGACGCGTCCCGAGGATGCGCCCGACCAGTCCGACGACGATGACGGCGAGGACGAGGACGGCCAGGAAGAGGACGAAAGCGAGGACGAGGAAAGCGGCGGCGAGGACCAGCCCAATCCGGCGGAAATGGCCGGCGAAATGGAAGAGGGCGAAGATAGCGGCGAAGGCGAGTCCGAACTGTCCGGCGAAGAGGAGATGCAGGACGGCGACCTCGGCGACGAAGGCGAGGAGGGCATGCAGCCCGTCCGCCCGAACCGCCCGTGGACCGATATCCCCGACAGCTTCGACTACACCGCCTACACGACGAAATTCGACGAGGAGATCGAGGCGCCCGAGCTGTGCGATGCCGAGGAGCTGGACCGGCTTCGCGCCTATCTCGACAGCCAGCTGACCGGCCTGCAATCGGTGGTGACGAAGCTTGCCAACCGCCTCCAGCGCCGCCTGATGGCGCAGCAGAACCGCAGCTGGGACTTCGACCAGGAAGAAGGCTTGCTCGATGCGGCGCGGCTCGCCCGCGTGGTTATCAGCCCGGGCCAGTCATTGAGCTACAAGACCGAGCGCGATACCGAGTTCAAGGACACGGTCGTCACCCTGCTGATCGACAATTCGGGCTCGATGCGCGGTCGGCCCATCTCCATCGCGGCAATCAGCGCCGACATCATGGCGCGCACGCTGGAACGCTGCGGGGTGAAGACCGAGATCCTCGGCTTCACCACCCGCGCGTGGAAGGGCGGCCAATCGCGCGAGGCATGGCTGGCCGATGGCAAGCCGCAGGCACCCGGCCGCCTCAACGATTTGCGCCACATCCTCTACAAGAAGGCCGACGAGCCATGGCGCCGCGCGCGCCGCAATCTCGGCCTTATGATGCGCGAGGGGCTGCTGAAGGAAAACATCGACGGCGAGGCGCTGCTCTGGGCCCACGACCGCCTGCTCCGCCGCCCGGAGGACCGCCGCATCCTGATGGTGATTAGCGACGGAGCGCCGGTCGACGACAGCACGCTCAGCGTCAACAGCGCCGGCTATCTCGAAGCGCATCTGCGCAAGGTCATCGAATGGATCGAGAAGCAGTCGCCCGTCCAGCTCGCCGCCATCGGCATCGGCCACGATGTGACGCGCTATTACCGGCGCTCGGTGACGATCATGGACGTCGAGCAACTCGGCGGCACAATCATCGAGCAGCTGGCGGATCTGTTCGAGGTGGAGAAATAGAATGAACGTCACCGAAGCCGTCACCACCCGCCGCTCGATCCGCGCTTTTACCGACCAGCCGGTCGAGTACGAGACCATCCGCCGCGTCATGGACACGGCGCGCTGGGCGGCTTCGGGGTGCAATTACCAGCCGTGGGAGGCGACCATCCTGACCGGCGAGCCGCTGGCGGAACTGCGCGGCATCCTGGCCGAGGCGCCGATGGGGCAGGCGGAATACGACTGGACCGCGCCGGGGCAGGAAGAGGAATACAAACAGCGGCTCAATGCTGTCTCGAAGGGGATGTTCGGTGCGCTCGGCATTGCGCGCGACGATCATGCCGGGCGGCAGGAAGCGATGCTGCGCAACCGCGACAGCTGGGACAGCCCGGCGCTGCTGCTTTGCTATTTCCCGCGCCTGATGAAGGAGGCGCAGTGGTCGGACACCGGGATGTGGCTGCAAACCGTCGCCCTGTTGCTGCGCGAGGAGGGGCTCGATTGCTGCTTCCAGGAATTCATGGCGCTCTACGCAACGCCGATCCGCGATTTCCTCGGCCTCGACCACGAGAAAACCATGTTCTTCTGCGGCATGGCCATCGGCTACCGCGACCCGGAAGCCCCGGTGAACAATTTCGAGCGCGAGCGCGTGCCGCTGGACGATCAGGTGAAGTTTCTCGGCTGGGATTGACTGTAACTGCCAGCTTGGCAAAGCCGGGGCATGACCACGCCCCCGCTCAAATTGTTCAATTCGCTCACCCGCCAGGTAGAGCAATTCGTCCCGATCCACGCAGGCGAGGCGCGCGTCTATAGCTGCGGGCCGACGGTCTATAATTACCAGCATGTAGGCAACATGCGCGCCTATGTCTTCGCCGATACGCTGGGTCGCACGCTGAGCTGGGCAGGCTATGACCTCACCCATGTCGTCAACATCACCGATGTCGGCCATCTGACGAGCGACGCCGATGCGGGCGACGACAAGATGGAGAAAGCCGCCGCCAGCGCAGGGAAAAGCGCGTGGGACATCGCCGCCTATTACCAGCGCGTGTTCGAGGACGATCTTGCGCGGCTCAACATTCGCAAGCTGCAACATCCCAAGGCCACCGATTACGTCGAGGCGATGATCGAGTGGGGCAAGGGGATCGAGGACAAGCACTGCTATCGCATCGAAAGCGGGCTCTATTTCGACGTGACCACCGTGCCGGAATACGGGCGATTGGCGCGCGCCGTCACCGAAGAGGGTGAAGCGCGGATCGAGAGCGTCGAGGGCAAGCGCAACGCCGCCGACTTCGCCATCTGGCGAACCACCCCGGAAGGCGAGGACCGCCAGATGGAATGGGACAGTCCGTGGGGCCGCGGCGCGCCGGGCTGGCATATCGAATGCAGCGTGATGAGCGCGGAACTGCTCGGCCATCCGTTCGACATCCACACTGGCGGGATCGACCACCGCGAAATTCACCACCCGAACGAAATCGCCCAGAACCAAGCGCACAATTGCAGAGAGAAATCGGGCGCAAATATCTGGATGCACAATAATTTCCTCGTCGACCGACGGGGGAAGATGTCGAAGTCCACCGGCGACTTCCTGACGCTGCAGGCGCTGGTCGATCGCGGCTACCACCCGCTCGCCTACCGCATGCTGTGCCTTCAGGCGCATTACCGCAGCGAACTGGAATTTACCTGGGAAGGCCTTGGCGCGGCGTTGGTTCGATTGAAACGACTGGTCATGGGTCTGAGGCAAGCACAGGACCAGTGGTCGCAGGAAGCAGGCCTTGCCCCGCCGCCGCCGACGCGCGCCGACGGTTTGCGCGCGGAAGTGACCCACCCGAAGCTGGCACCGCTGCTCGAGAAGTTCGAGAACGCGCTGGCGGACGATCTCAACACCGCCATCGCCCTGACCGCTCTGGAAGAGGTGCTGGCGACCAAGAAAATGCCCAAGGACCAGAAGGGCATCCTGGCGCTCGGCATGATGTGGCCGCTGGGCCTGATGATCCTCCCGCGCGAGGAATTGCGCCTGCGGCCGGCAGGGGCGCAAGTGACCGAAGCCGAGATCGAAGCCGAACTCGTCCGCCGCAAGGAAGCGCGCGCCGCGAAGGATTTCGCGCTGTCCGACGCCATACGCGACGACCTCGCCGCGAAGGGCGTCGAGGTCATGGATGGCGACCCGCTCGGCTGGGACTGGAAACTGGAGCATTTCGCATGACCACCGCACTTCTTTCCGCGATGATCCGCCCGATGCTGGAGGCGCGGCTGCCCGACTGGCTCGAGCCGCATTGGTTCGCCTCGAAGGAGGAAGCGCTGGAGAAGGCGCCGCTGGCGGAAATCGGCTGGTTCGATCTCAACGAGAAGGAGCCGATGGCGGCGATCGCGAAGGCCGCGACGAAGCTGAAATGGCTCAATTCGATCTATGCCGGACTCGATTTCATGCCGCTCGGCGCGTTGCAGGAGCGCGGCGTCGTCGTGACCAACGGGGTCGGCATCAATGCCATCACCATCGCCGAATACGTGGTCATGATGATGCTGGCCCACGCCAAGGGCTACGCGCAGGTCGTGCGTGCGCAGGACCGGCACGAATGGCTGCTCGACAGCCCGGGCAAGCGCGAACTTGCGGGCGAGCGGGTCCTGCTGCTCGGCATGGGGGCCATCGGCAGCCTCGTGAAAACGCGGCTAAAGGCGTTCGACATGGAGGTCGTGCCCGTGCGCCGCTCCGGTGCGGACGGGGCATTGACGCCCGACGAATGGCGAGGGAGGCTGGGCGAGTTCGACTGGGTGATCCTGGCCGTGCCCGCTACCGACGAGACGCGCGGCATGATCGGTGCGGACGAGCTTGGCGCGATGAAGGACACGGCCGTACTGGTGAATGTCGCGCGCGGGGATGTCGTCGACCAGGATGCGCTGGTGTCCGCGCTGGACGCGAAGAGTATCGAGGCGGCCCTGCTCGACGTGACCACGCCCGAACCGCTGCCGCAGGATCATCCGCTGTGGTCGCTGGAGAACGCGCAGGTCACCATGCATCTGTCGGGCCGGGCGCAGACCAAGATGTTCCAGCGCAGCGTCGACCGGTTCGTCCTGAACCTGGAGCGGTGGCACCGGGGCGAACCGGTCGAGCCGCGCATGGACCTCGCACTCGGCTATTGAACACCGCCGACTAGGCGTCTTCCAGCAGGAGCAATTCGCAGGCCACCTCCATCCGCGGGGCAGGGAGCAGCGTGTGGTCGACCGCGGTAACGACAGCATCGGCGACCAGTTGGCGGGGTATGGCGAATTCGTGGGTCGGCAGGTCGGCAACCAGGGTCTCGCCGGCTTCGACAGCCTCCACGCCTTCGAACACCAGCAGCAATTCGTGCCGCGTGCCCGCAAAGGTGATGCTGGCCCACGCCTTCTCGGTGTGACGTTTCACGGACCCGTGGCCATCAGCCAGAGCGAGCACGGCATCACGCAGACGGTCCGACAGGGTCCGGCATGTCTTGCGGCGCGGCGTTCCCACTTCCCCGGCGTGTTCGTCGGCGCGAGTGTCGGTACGGGCGTCGGCGCGGGCGGGTATGATCGCTTCACGCTGCATGCATCGCCTCCCGGTATCCGCGGATGAAGGCGTCGCAGCGCATTTCCATCATCGGGCGCGGCTCGCGACCATTGCGCAGGTCCAGCACGAAACGCGGATCCTGCGCCGCCAGGCGACCGAACTTGGTTGGCGGCATATCCGTGTCGCGGAGGAATTTTTCGATACGTCGGATGAGCATTTATGACCCTCAATTCAGCAAGTGATTCGCTATCCCTGAGGCCATTGGTCGGACGTGAAATCCTAGGGGATTATCCCCTTGCGACAAGTAAGGTTCTGTGCTACATAATGGCATGGCCAAACAGAAACTCCCCACCCTTCGCCAATTCCAAGACCGCTTCCCAACCGAGGAAGCCTGCCTAGAGCATTTGAAGCTGGTCAAGTTTGGCGAGCGTCACGAATGCGGCAAGTGCGGCAAAGATGCCCAGTTCTACCGCGTTGCTAAGCGCCGTAGTTACGCTTGCGAGCATTGCGGGGCGCAGGTCTATCCGACCGCTGGCACGCCCTTCCATCGGACCCGCACAAGCCTTCGAGACTGGTTCTATTTGATGTTCCTGTTCTGCACGACGCGGAACGGCGTTGCTGCCAAGGAAGTCGAGCGCCAGATCGGCGTGACTTACAAAACCGCGTGGAGAATGTGCCACGAAATTCGCAAGTATATGGCGCAGGTTGATGGTGACACGCCGCTAGGTGGCGAAGGCCGCATCGTGGAAGTCGATGAGACGTTCATGGGCGGCTATGACAAGGGCGGCTTCGGCGGCAAGGGCAAGACGGTTGTGCTGGGCATGAAAGAGCGCGGCGGCGACGTAATCACCCGCGTTGTCGCCAACCGCCGTGGCGCTACGCTGCTGCCGCAGGTTGGCAAAAATATCCTAGCTGGTAGCGAAGTGCATACGGACGAACTGCACGGTTACAGCGGCATCGCTCTCACTCACACGCACAAGCGCGTAAACCATAGCCGCCGCGAATATGTCAGTGCCGAAGGCGTGACGGTGAACGGGATTGAAGGCTTCTGGGCGCAGCTAAAGCGCGGTATCAACGGGACGCATATCCACGTTAGCGCGAAGCACCTGCCTAAGTATCTTGGCGAGTTTGAGTTTCGTCACAACTGGCGGAACCATCCGCAGGCGATGCTTTCGGAGTTGATGGCTTCGTTTTAGGCGGTTCGCCTTTGGCCATGGCCTCTAGGAGGCGGTCGAATTGAATATGCGGATTAGACTGCGGCATAGGTAAAATCTGCGTCATACGGAACGCCTAACTGTATAGCCATCGTGCTGCGGGAGACATCGAAATGCCGAGCCAATTTTTCAACACTGCCTAGGCCCTGCGAAGTTGCTTCATCAATAAGATGCCACGGCATCAAAATATCTGCCGCCATTCGGTTTGCCTGTGTCTCTACGGATGAACTGAGACCGCTCCGATAAAGCGCATCGTCAGAAATACCATCTCCGATAAGGCTTTCATGCAAAGCGTAATGCGCAATTTCATGCGCGATGGTAAAACGCCGCCGCACTCTAGGATGGTTGCCATTGACGTAAATTGTGAAACCACTTGGACCCGACTTGTCATCTTTTCGGATCATTCCCGAAATATTATCCGGCCAACTTTTAGTTTTGAAAAGCGTGATGCCGAGGGCACGAGCAATATCAACGGTTTGCACAGGCGCAGACGCCTGATGCTCTCGTATAACCTTCTCGGCTGTCAAAATGCCCATGGCGCGCCTTTATCCTTCTTGAATTTCCTCTACCACACCTGGATCTGGGGCGCTAGTTTTCCTGCTATCCGCATCTGGAATCCGAGCATTCTCCAAGGCTTTGGCAACCGCCTGCGTCGCGACCTTCTCTGCGACTGCATACGCAGTTTTGCGGGCCATGTTATCAGCCCCTTCTTTCAGATTTTGATAACTGAACCATCCCAGAAAAGCCAAACTTATGCCTACGGCGGCGAAAGTCAGGCTGAGAATATCGAGCTGGACTGATATAGTGTCGAAGCCGTTTTCGACAAGGTTGCCCCCAGACACGGGTTGCTTCCCGCGCATGGTCAAAAACCACACCGCGTAAGCCAAAAAGATCACCAAGCCCATGACCAGCCACATCATTGCGTTCACAAGCCATGGCTTTACTTTTTTGCCGAAAATTTGTTCCATATCTTGGTGTGGCCTAGAAAGGTAAAATACCCGTAACCATAGTATTTTATGGAACGAAATTTGCCCTTCAAGCAATTCGGCTATCTTGTTGGCTTACTCCGCTCAACGGCTTCGTTACTTGGCCGTTCCAGCGCATGGATTCTAACTTGGCTAAATCGACATGACCGTCGTTCAAAATGGGCCACAGCAGGCGCAAGTAAACTTGGTGTATTTCAAACCATGCCCGTGGATCGTCTAGCGGGGGACTAGGCGCACCAAAGCCTAAATCCCGAAGTGTATTGTAGCGACTGGTTAACTTCGAAAAAATCTCAGCCGGAATTTGAGGCAAGTGACTGGCGCGTTCTAATTCGTCTGCAAGAATCCTTAGAGGCCACGATTGAGCCACACACTGCTGTTCGTGAGTCAGATGGGTGGAGTCCCACTTTTTCGCAAAGTGGTCAGCCCACGCGGCAATTCCTGCGCCTAGCGCAACTAGGGCACCAAAAAACACGAGGTCACTCGTCATGACCGACCACACAGCGGGGAAGAATCCCTCGCCTTGTGCGAAGTCAGCCAAAACGGAATCGTAGCCAAACGCTTCAGCTAGGTTTTCAAGGTTCAGCCCTAAAACCACGATGGCGACCCAAAACAAGACTTTGCCCACCAAGCGGATAAGCTGACGTTTTTCCATCCCATCCCCATATCACCGCGCCCCCTGATTCGGGAGTCGGCGTGGTTCGGTCTGTGGATTACTTGTTCCAACGGGATAATCCCCAAATCCTACTTGTCTAGGAAAAATCTTTCGTCTAGGTAGGAAGTATGCCCAACCCATCCTTTGATAATCCGGCCTCCGATCCGCGGGGTCGCCTGCTCCAGCTTGCGGAGGAACGGGACGCGAGCCTGTCTTCGCTTTCTGCCTTTATCGGTCGTAATGCCAGTTACTTGCAGCAATTCATACGCAAGGGCAGCCCGAAGAAGCTGGAGGAGGGCGACCGCCGGAAACTGGCGGAATTCTTCGGCGTCCACGAATCGGAGCTGGGCGGGGCGGAGGAAAAATCCTATGCATCTTTCGCGCCCCTTTGGGACGACGATTTCATCGCGGTCCCGCGCCTGCCGGTCAGTGTTGCGGCCGGGCCGGGGCAATTCGCAGCCGGTGAGACCCCGTTCGACAATTTCGGGTTTTCCGGCCGCTGGCTGCGCGACAACGGCCTCGATCCAAAGATGCTGAGCGCGGTTACCGTCGAGGGCGACAGCATGGAGCCGCTGCTGCGCGCAGGGGACGAGGTCCTGGTCGACCGCACGCCGCGCCCTTTTCGCGACGGGGTCCATGTCGTGCGGATGGGCGATACGCTTCTGATCAAGCGGATCGCCAGTCCGGGCAAGGGACGCCTGACCCTGCTGAGCCAGAACCTGAGCTATCCGCCGGTGGAGGTGTCGATGGACGAGGTCGAGATCATCGGCCGCGTCGTATGGAAGAGCGGGCGGATCTGACGCTTGCGAAGCCGCGCTGCAGGCTCCACATCACGGGTCATGACCGATACGCCCAGCACCGCCAAGCCTTTGCCGCCGATGAAGGCGG
Source organism: Altererythrobacter sp. MTPC7 (assembly GCF_042851395.1). Taxonomy (NCBI): domain Bacteria; kingdom Pseudomonadati; phylum Pseudomonadota; class Alphaproteobacteria; order Sphingomonadales; family Erythrobacteraceae; genus Altererythrobacter; species Altererythrobacter sp. MTPC7. The sequence continues at coordinate 145,398 of NZ_BTGS01000002.1, forward strand.
GCATCATTCCCGTGACCCCGCTCCAGCAGAATTGCTCGCTGATCTGGTGCACCGCCACGAACAGGGGCGCGCTGGTCGATCCCGGCGGCGATCTGGACAAGTTGAAGGCAGGCGTGGCGAAATCCGGCGTCGAGCTGGAGAAGATCCTCATCACCCATGGCCACATGGACCATTGCGGCGAAGCGGGCGTGCTTGCGAAAGAGCTGGGCCTGCCGATCGAGGGCCCGCACGAGGCCGACCGGTTCTGGATCGCGCGTCTGGAGGAAGACGGTGCGCGCTACGGCATGAACTCGCAGGTCTTCGAACCCGATCGCTGGCTGGTCGATGGCGACACCGTGACGGTCGGCGACCTGACGCTGGAGGTCATCCATTGCCCCGGTCACACGCCGGGCCAAGTGGTCTTCTTCCACCGGCCGAGCAAGTTCGCCGTGGTCGGCGACGTGATCTTCCAGGGCAGCATCGGGCGCACCGATTTCCCCATGGGCAATCACCAGGACCTGATCGATGCCATCACCCAGAAGCTGTGGCCGCTGGGCGACGACGTGACCTTCATCCCCGGCCACGGTCCGACCAGCACGTTCGGTCAGGAGCGCAAGACCAACGCCTTCGTCAGCGACGCTGCCTTGTCGTGATTGCGCTGTCCTGATTGCCGCAGGCCCGCGCGTCGGTGCGGCGGGTGCTCAGATGATCCGCATCGCGATCAACGCAGCGAAGATGCCGAGACCCAGTTGCACCAGCAGCGTCACGATCGTACCGACCATCCGGCCCCATTGCAGTCCGCCGCCATCCATGCCGAAACCGTGCAATACGCGTCCCAGCGCATAGGCGAGCGCGACCCAGGGCAACCAGACGCCGCCCTTCGCGGTCAGTTCGATCGCGGCGACCAGCACCAGGACCAGCGGGGTGTTCTCCGCAAAATTGAGCTGGGCCCGCATGCGCCGCGACAGGGCCTCGTTCCCGCCATCGCCGACGGAAATCGCGTGGGCGCGCCGCAATGCGCCGATGCGGATCGACAGCCAGATATTGGTCAGCGCAGTCGCTGCGGCCAGCGCCAGCGTCGTCGGCAGGATGAAGCCCATGATCACGATTCCCCCGTATTTCCCGCGAGTGCCCCGCGGTTATTGCATCGTGGCAGGCCTAGATGGCGCGGGCAGAGGTTGCAACGCACGGCAATTGCGCTATAGGCCGCGCCTTCGCCGCATTACCGTCGGGCCATTCCGCATGCATCCTTTCCGGGTTGTGTCGGTGCGGTCCTTCACCTACATGCGGCTCCGCAACAGTTTGATAGATTTCGAGGAACGGTGCCGAGATGGCTGTCCCCAAAAGAAAAGTATCCCCGCATCGCCGTGGCAATCGCCGCGCTCACGATTCGCTGAAGGTCGAGGCACATCACGAGTGCAACAATTGCGGCGAGCTGAAGCGCCCGCACAATCTGTGCCCGCATTGCGGTTTCTACAACGGCCGCGAAGTCCTCGCGCCCAGCCTGTAGTTTGCCCTTGAAATCCGCCAGTATTTTGGGCGGATTTTCGATTCAGTCCAGCCGGAGACCGTCATGACCCTGCCTCGTATCGCCGTGGATGCGATGGGCGGGGACGAGGGCGTGCGCGTCATGATCGAAGGTGCCGCCGAGGCGCGCCGCCGGCATGACAGGTTCAAGTTCCTGCTGGTGGGCGACAGTGCCCGGATCGAAAGCGCGCTGGACGCGCATCCCAATCTCAGGTCCGCCAGCGAAATCCTGCATTGCGACGATGTCGTGGGCGGCGACGAGAAGCCGACTCAGGCACTGCGCCGGGCCAAGACCACGTCGATGGGGCTTGCCGTCAATGCCGTGAAGCAGGGCGATGCCGGGGCCGCGGTCAGCGGCGGGAATACCGGCGCGCTGATGGCCATGAGCAAGCTGGCACTCCGGACCATGCCCGGTATCGACCGTCCTGCGCTCGCCGGTGTCATGCCGACGCTGGAGGATGACGACGTCGTCATGCTCGACCTCGGCGCCAATACCGAAGCCGATGCCCGCAACCTGGTGCAATTCGCGGTGATGGGCGCGGCCTATTCGCGCATCCTGACGGGCCGCGCCCAGCCGCGCGTGCGCCTGCTCAATATCGGTACCGAAGAGATCAAGGGCACGGACGCGCTGCGCGATGCCGCCACCCAGCTGCAAGAGGCGACCGCGCTCGAAATGCGGTTCGACGGGTTCATCGAAAGCGACAAGATCAATCGCGGCGAAGTGGACGTCGTCGTGACCGACGGGTTCTCCGGCAATATTGCGCTGAAGGCGATCGAGGGGGCGGCGCGTTTCGTGACCGACCTGCTTAAGACAGCCTTCACCAGCTCGATCCGGTCCAAGGTCGGGTTCCTGGTATCGCGTCCCGCGACGGAGCTTCTGCGCCATCATCTTGATCCGAACAACCACAATGGCGCCGTCTTCCTCGGCCTGAACGGGGTCGTCGTGAAGAGCCACGGCAGCGCGTCGTCGGCCGGCGTCGCCAATGCAGTGGCGGTGGCAGCGCGGCTGCTGGAAGACAAGCTGACCGAACGGATCGTGCACGACCTGGGCGAGCTCGATGCGCGCATGTGGGCCGGCAGCGGCCGAGACGGTTCGCCGGCCAAATGATTCGCTCGGTGTTCCGGGGCAGCGGGTCCGCACTGCCGGCGAAGGTGGTCTCCAACGCCGAATTGTCGAAGACCGTCGATACCAGCGACGAATGGATCGTGGAGCGCACCGGCATTCGCCAGCGCTATATCGCGGGCGAGGACGAGACGACTTCCACGCTCGCCATCGGCGCGGCGCGGGCGGCACTGGACGATGCCGGGATCGATGCAAGCGAGATCGACCTGATCGTCCTGGCCACGGCGACGCCCGACAACACGTTTCCCGCAACCGCCACGAAAGTGCAGGCCGCGCTCGGCTGCACCGGCGGCATGGCGTTCGACGTCCAGGCCGTGTGCTCGGGCTTCCTCTATGCTCTCGCGACCGCCGATTCGCTGCTCAAGTCGGGCATGGCGAAGCGGGCGCTGGTGATCGGCGCGGAAACCTTCAGCCGGATCCTCGACTGGGAAGACCGCGGAACCTGCGTCCTGTTCGGTGACGGCGCGGGGGCGCTGGTGATCGAGGCGGAAGAGGGCGAGGAAGCGAATCGCGGGGTCATCGCCTCTCGCCTGCACGCCGATGGCGACCAGCACGACCTGCTCTATGTCGATGGCGGTCCATCCACCACGCAGACCGTCGGCCATTTGCGGATGAAGGGGCGCGAGGTTTTCCGCCACGCGGTGGTCAACCTGTCCTCGGTCCTGCGCGAAGTCATCGAAGATGCTGGCATTGCGGCTGCCGATATCGACTGGGTCGTGCCGCACCAGGCCAATGCCCGTATCCTGGATGCAACGGCGCGCAAGCTGGGCCTGCCCGCGGAGAAGGTCATCGTGACCGTCGACCGGCACGCCAATACCTCTGCCGCTTCGGTGCCGCTGGCCTTCGATACCGCGCGCAAGGACGGGCGGATCAAGGACGGCGATCTGGTCATGTTCGAAGCGATGGGCGGCGGTTTCACATGGGGCGCCAGCCTTATGCGGCTCTGACCCCGGACGGTCCCGAAAGACGCTTCCGGCCTTTTATCCTGCGCGGATTGCGCCAAATGCGGGAAAAGGCTATCTTTTCAGATACTGACGCACCCCGGGTCGCACCGATGTGATGAAGGAGAACGGCATGGCGCGTAATGTGGGAACGCTGACCCGTGCGGACCTGGCGGAAACGATCAACCGCAAGATGGGCTTCAGCCGGGCGGAATCGCTCGGTCTCGTGGAATCCATCCTCGCGCATATGTGCAGCGCGATGAAGGATGGCGAAAACGTGAAGATTTCCGGCTTCGGCAGCTTCGTCCTGCGCGACAAGAAGGAACGTGTGGGCCGCAATCCGAAGACCGGGGTGGAGGTTCCGATCACGCCGCGCCGCGTCATGACGTTCCGTGCCAGCCAGATATTGAAGGACAGGATCGCGAAGGGTTGATCTTCGCCATGGAGCAGGGATGAGCGGGACTTTCGAAGATGGCAAGGACGACGGCGCTCTGCGCACGATCGGCGAGGTCGGCAAGGCGCTCGGCCTGAAACCGCATGTCCTGCGCTATTGGGAAGAACAGTTCCCGATGCTCGAGCCGCTCAAGCGTAGCGGCAACCGGCGCTATTACCGCCCCGGCGATGTGGCCCTGATCGAGACGATCAACCGGCTGGTGAATGTCGAAGGCTACACCCTCAAAGGTGCGCGCACGGCCATAGAAGACGGCCGCGCCGCGGTGGAGGCCGCGTCGGATGCGCCGGTTTCCGAAGCACCCGTTCTTCCGCAGGACGCGCCGCCCGATGGCGGGGATGGCGCAGCCAGCGAACCTGCACCGGAGACGGGTCCGGACATGGGCACGGTCCCGGGCGCCGGAGCGCCGGAGAGGGCGCCTCGCTCTGCCGCGGCCAGCGTCGAGGCGCGCGGCGTGCCGAGCGAGCTGATTGCCGAACTCAAGGATATTCGCGCGCGCCTGCAGGCTGCCATCGCCGAGTGATCACCCGCTGCCGGACGGTGCCCGCGGCGCGGCCTATTCGGCGGCCAGGAGCTCCGCCTCGCCAAGGTCCACGCTGACCAGGCGGCTGACCCCCTTTTCCACCATCGTCACCCCGAACAGGCGGTGCATCCGGCTCATCGTCACCGCATTGTGCGTCACGATCAGGTAGCGCGTATCGGTTTCGCGAACCATCGAATCGAGCAGGTCGCAGAAGCGATCGATATTGGCATCGTCGAGCGGCGCGTCCACTTCGTCCAGCACGCAGATCGGGGCCGGATTGGTCAGGAACAGCGCGAAGATCAGCGCCGTGGCCGTCAGCGCCTGCTCCCCGCCGGACAGCAGCGTCAGCGATTGCAGTTTCTTGCCCGGCGGCTGCGCGTAGATCTCAAGGCCCGCCTCCAGCGGATCTTCGCTGTCGATCAGGGCGAGATGCGCCTGGCCGCCCTCGAACAGCTTGGTGAACAATTCGCGGAAATGGCTGTCGACCTGTTCGAATGCGGATCTCAGGCGTTCGCGCCCCTCGCGGTTGAGGTTGCCGATACTGCCGCGCAGGCGATTGACCGCCTCCGCCAGTTCCTCCTGCTCCGCCGCACTTGCGCCGTGCTCCGTTTCAATGCGCTCCAGTTCCTCGGTAGCGACGAGATTGACCGGCCCGATACGCTCGCGGCTGGCGGCAAGCGTTTCCAGGCCTCGCGTTTCGTCCTCCTGCGGCCCGACATCGCCCGCATCGAAGCCCAACTTCTCGGCCAAAAGGGGCGGGGGGCACTGGAAACGCTCGCCCGATTCCCTCGCCATTTCGGCGCGGCGCGTCTCTTCGTTTTCCGCGCGGGCGGTCAATCCGGCACGGTTCTCGCGCGCCTGGGCCAGCGTCTCGCCTGCCTCGGCCACGGCGCGCTCGGCGTCGCTTGCTGCGGCCTCGGCGGAGGCGACCGACGCTTCTGCTTCCGAGAGAGCCGTGCCAAGACGCTCTCGCACGGCATCGCCCTGTTCGATTTCTCGCATCAGCCCCTTGGGCTTGGCAGCGATGACGGCGCGCTCGCCCGCTATTTCCTCGAACCGCTGGTCCATTCCGGCCAGCCGGCGGGCGGCCTCGCCCGAGCGGGCCTGCCAGTTCGCCATGTCGCCGCGCTGCGCGGCAGTCCGCTCGCGCGCCACGGCAAGCGCCTGGTCGTGCGCTGCCAGCCGGGCCGTGGCTGCCTGCATGGCAGAGCGTGAGGCCTCGCTCTTGGCCTGCACGGCCTCCAGCTTTGCTCGGCCCGCTTCCGGATCGGTCAGCGCACCGCGTTTTTCCTTCGCGTCTGCGAGGTCGGCATCGGCCTGTCGGCGCTGCTCCGCCAGATCGGTGACAGCGTTCTCCAGTTCTTCCAGCCGGGCCGCGATCCGCTCACGCGCGGCCTCTGCCTGGTCCAGCGCACGCAGGGCCTGCCGCTCCTGCTCCGCAGCTTCGCCGAGGGCCCGTTCCGAGGCGACGAGGCTGCGTTGCAATTCGGAGAGGCTGGTCTGCGCCGTGTCCTGCGCCGCCTTGGCCGCATCGCGCTCCTCCCGCCGTGAGGGCAGGAGGGCTTCCAGTTCGGTAATCCTGTTGGCCGCTTCCAGCCGTGCAGCCTCTGCCGCGCCCTGACCCCGCGCGACGAGGCCGTCCCATCGGCGCAGGGCCCCGCTGGTCGTCACCAGCCATTCGCCGGGGGCCAGCACGCGGCCGTCATCGCTCTCGGCGACATGGACCAGCGCGAGGCGGGCAGCGAGCTGTGGCGGGCAATCGCGCACATGATGAGTCAGCGAATCGGCTACCGGGGGCGGAGCATCGCGTCCGGTCCAGAAACGGCCCTCGGGATCGCCCTCGGGTCTGCCGAGCGGGGCCTTTGCATCCCGCCCCAACACGGCGGCGAGCGCCCGCTCGTACCCCGGCGCGACGCTGACCCTGTCGAGTGCAGAGGGCAGTCCCTCGCGGCCCTTCGCCTGTTTTTCGCGCGCTTTCCGGTCGCGGTCCAGCGCCTGATATTCGCGTTCGATCCCGGCCAGTTCCGCCATGGCGGCCGAGAGCGCGCTGGCCGCTTCGTCGCGTTCGGACTGGAGCGTTTCCTTGCGGGCCCGGTCGGCATCGAGAGCGGTGCGAAGGTCGGAGAGGCGGGCCGACGCTGCGTTCGCGTCCGCGCGCGCCCTGCCGACCGCATCGTCCGGATCGGCGCCGCCCAGCAGGGCAGCCTTCGTTTCCGCATGCCGCGCCGATTCGGCGTCGAGGCGCGCAATCCGGGTCTCTGCCTGCTCGATCGCAGCCGCGGCAACGCGCCATTCCGCCTCGACACCCGCATGGTCCGCCGTAGCCTGCGCCAGCGCGAGTTCGGCGGCGCGCGCCCCGCGTTCGCTGTCCTCCAGTGCAGCGGCAAGGGCAGGGCGCTCCTCCTCGTCGCGGGCCAGCGCCGCCTCGTTCGCGGCAAGGTCCTTCTCCAGCAGGGCCAGTGCCTCGGCCGCGTCCCGGGTCAACCGGTCCGCTTCGCCGCGGTCCTCTTCAAGGCGTTCCTTCTGCCGGTCGAGATCGGCCAGCCGCTGCTCTGCCGCTTCGAGCTGGCTGGTGAGCGCGGCCATGCGGTGACCGTGGGCGGAGGCATCGTCGCGCCGGTCCGCCAGTTCCTCGCGCGCGGCGGAGAGGGCAAGGGCCGCCTCGCGCTGGCGCGCCTGCGCGGTATCGGCCGCTTCCTTCAGCCCGGCGACCCGCGCGTCTGCGGCCTGCGCCTGCTCGCGCGCCGCCTTTGCCGCGGCAGCGGCATCGCGCCAGCGGGCAAACAGGACCCGGCCTTCCGCGATGCCGATCTGGTCCGACAGCTTCGTATAGCGTTCCGCCTGCCGCGCCTGCCGCTTCAGACTGGCGATCTGGGTGTCGAGCCCCGCCATCAGGTCTTCCAGCCGCGCGAGATTGGCCTCGGTCTGGCGCAGCTTGCCCTCGGCATCGCGGCGGCGGACATGAAGGCCGGCGATCCCTGCCGCCTCTTCCAGCATCTGGCGCCGCTGCGTCGGCTTGGCGGCGATGACCTGCGCGATCTTGCCCTGGCTGACGAGGGCGGGCGAATGCGCGCCGGTCGCCGCATCGGCAAAGGTCAGCGATACGTCCTTTGCCCGGACATCGTTGCCGTTCACGCGGTAGGCGCTGCCCGCGCCGCGTTCGATCCGGCGGGTCACGTCCAATTCCTCGCCGTCGCTGTCCACGGCCTGCAGCACGACTTCCGCGAAATCGCGGGGCGGACGCGACTGCGTGCCTGCGAAGATGACGTCTTCCATCCCGCCCGACCGCATGGACTTGGGCGAGTTTTCGCCCATCACCCAGCGGATGGCCTCGAGGAGATTGGATTTACCGCAGCCATTCGGGCCGACCACGCCGGTCAGCCCGGGCTCGATGCGCAGTTCTGCAGGCTCTACAAAGCTCTTGAAACCACTGAGCTTGAGCCTGCGTATCTGCATCCGGCTGCCTTACCGGGCCCCGGCTTCCTGCAGCGCGACCTCGAGCTGGTCCCAGCCCCTGGCATCGGTCTGCTGGCCGTTGATGAAGAAGGTCGGCGTGCCGGTCACATCGTTCTGGCTGGCCTGCGTATTCGAATTTTCCGCAATGCTCTGCACCTTGTCGGTATCGGCAAGGCACTGGCGCGCCTGGTCGCGGCTCAGCCCGCGGGAAGCAAAGAAATCTATCAGGCCGACCGCCTCGGCCACGCCGACCAGACGCTCGTCCTCAGGCCCGGTCATGGCCGCTTCGATGGCCTGCCCGTTTGCTTGCGCGCCGCCCATGATGGTCTGGAAATTGCGCCACACCTGCTCGGACAGCGGGTGGAAGCTTTCGGGGCTGCCGCAACGGGCCAGTACCGCCACCGACAGGTCGATGGGATCGCGGACCAGGTTGCGTAATTCGAAGGACACGCGCCCGCTTTCCACATATTCGGACTTCAGCGGTTCGACGCCGGTTTCGATGAAGTTGGCGCAGGCCCCGCAGGTGTAGGACGCATATTCGATCAGCTTGATCGGTGCGTCGGGATTGCCGACGATATAGCCATCGGCATCCGACACGGCGACCGTATCGAGCCAGGACTGGCCTTCCGGCGCGGGAACTTCCGCGACAGGCTCTCCCGAGAGTGAGCCGGCGGTTTCGGCCTCGTCACCGCAAGCCGCCAGCGCAAGAGCGAGGGGAAGGGCGATCAGCGTGGTGCGAAAAGGGTTCATCGTTGTCCTCTCCTGAAAGGGGGAAGCTAGCCCGTTACGGGCAGGGAAGGGATGGCAGGCGCCGCGGTTTTGCACAGCCTGCGAGCGGGTTCGAGGGGGAGTTATGCAATCCTCGGGCCGCTACTCAAGGGAAAAGGCGCTGTCGGTGGAAAGTTCGCTCGATTCGCCGAGCCCGTCGTCTTTCCCCTGATCTCCGTCCAGCCGTGCCTGGATCTGCGGCTGCAGCGCGTCCCAGCCATGCACCCCGTCCAGCAATTCGCCGTCGATGGCGAAGCTGGGCGTACCGCGCACGCCGTACTCCGCCGCGTCCGAGCCCGTCGCCGCGACCAGCGCTTCCATCCGCTCGGTATCGGCCAGGCACCGGTCCAGCGCCGGCCGGTCATAGCCGCGCTGCTCGAAAATTTCGTAGAATCCCAGGTCGCTGGCGATATTGCGCAGCCGCTGCGGAATGGGCCCGTTGACCCATCGCTGTTTCTGGGCCGCGGTCGCAGTGCCCGCCTTTTCCAGCCAGTCGTCCTGGGCGAACATCAGGGCCGCGTGATTGCGCAGGAACTTGTCCTTCGGCCCGCACCATGCCGCCATCGCCGCGGCAAGGTCGATGGGATTGCGGATGACGTGCCGCATCTCGACCCGTGTCTTGCCCGATCCGACATAGGCCAGCTTCATCACCTCGCCGCCCGTGCGCGCGTAATGTCCGCAATGCGAGCAGGTGTAGCTGGAGAAATCCGCGACGGTCATTTCGGCATCGGGATTGCCGACCGTGTGGAACGCCTCCCCGCGCTCTATTGCCAGCGTCCAGTTCTGGCCCGCGCCCATCATGGCAAGGGCTGCGACAGCCAGCAGGGATGCGCCAGTGCGCCGACCGATTTTCATGGGAATTACCTGTCCTGTTCCTGATCCGCCTTGCGCCCGTCCCCGAGGCTGCGAGCTAGGCCTTCGAGCACAGCGCGCAGTTCGGGGTCGCCAACATCGCGCAGGCTTTCCCCCAGTTCCATCGGGATCGGCTTGAGCGAGGGCGGGGCCTTCGGCTTGTCTCCAGCACGCGGCGCCTGAACGTTGCCTTGCCGTATCTTGACCCGGGCCACCGCCTTATAGCCGAAGAAGCGGTTCACCCGCTCGATGATCTCGGGAATGACGTGCTGGATCAGCGGGGCGTGGGCCGGCATCACGACCAGTTGCAGGATGCCTTCCGCCCGTTCGCCGGGAGGGAAGCGAATGGCTTCCGGAGAGCTGACCTGCGCATGGGCATTGCCCACGATTTCCGGCCAGCGGGTGACGATATTGGATTGCACGAAGCCGAAGCGACGAAACGCGGTGCGCCCGACCTGCGGGGTCAGGTCGCCGATCGCCTTCGCCCCGCGGCCGCGCGGCCTTTCGTAGGGCCGGGCCTTGGCGCGCGGTTTCGCAGGCGTCTTCGCCCGCGCGCCGGCAGCTTTGCCGGACGGTTTCGTGCCCTTGCCGGAGGTTTCGTCAGCATCCCGTTCCATCGTGCGAAAAGCCATGCCATAGGCACCGCGTGACCGCCACCGGCAAACAGGACTTGCGCGCAATTCCGGACGCGCTGCTGGAATGGTACGACGCCCATGCCCGCGACCTGCCGTGGCGCAGCCCGCCGGGCGACGCGCCCCCGGACCCATACCGCGTCTGGCTGTCGGAGGTCATGCTGCAACAGACGACCGTTGCGGCGGTCAAACCCTATTTCGAGAAATTCACTGCGACCTGGCCCAGTGTCGATGCCCTGGCAAAGGCGCAGGATGCCGATGTCATGGCGGCGTGGGCGGGGCTGGGCTATTATTCGCGGGCCCGCAACCTGGTGAAGGCGGCGCGGGCCGTGGCGCAGGCGAGCGCGTTTCCGGGCACGGAAAAAGGCCTGCGCGCGCTGCCGGGCGTGGGTGAATATACCGCCGCCGCAATCGCCGCGATCGCTTTTGGCCAGCGGGCGGTGGTGGTCGATGCGAATGTCGAACGGGTGGTCGCCCGCCTGTTCGCGATCCGTCAGCCCTTGCCCGCTGCGCGCAAGGCAATCCGGGCAGCGACGGACCGGATTACGCCGGACGAGCGGCCGGGCGATTTCGCGCAGGCGATGATGGATCTGGGATCGTCCCTCTGCACGGTGCGGGCTCCGAAATGCCTTATATGTCCGCTTGCCGCGGCGTGCGAAGGACGGTTGCAGGAACCCGAAACCCTGCCGGTAAAGGCCCCGAAGAAGGTGAAGCCCGTCCGGCGCGGACAGGCTTACTGGATCGAGCGGGATGACCGTGTCTGGCTGGTCGCGCGGCCCGGCACGGGGATGCTCGGCGGGATGCGGTCGCTGCCGGACGACGGATGGAATGCTGGCGGCGACGGGTCGGGCATCGCTCCGCTGGATGTGAAGTGGACCTTGCTGGGCACGGTATCCCACGGCTTCACGCATTTCGCGCTGGAAATGGATGTGCTGGGAGCCACGGCCGAAACCGATCCCCCGGGGCAGGGCACATGGTGGCCGGTGGCGCAGCTGGACGATGCCGGACTGCCGACGCTGTTCGCGAAGGCGGCGCGGCTGGCCCTGTCGGACGCCAGAAGCTGACCGCCCGGATGGAGGTCAGATGATACCGCCGCCGATGCTCAGCCGGATGGCGGCAATGATGCCGACGACGATGCAGAAATTGCGCCCGGCATTCCCGCTGCTCGACAATTGTCCGGCCACGATGCCCAGCACCAGGACGGGCAGGGCAAGCCAGTTCGCCCAGCCGAGAAAGGGGATGGTCCCCAGGATGACGATGGGCAGCACGAGCACGCCCAGCAAGATTGCAATGATGTTTCCCATGTGTGTTATATGGGTAAAGCACCGCGCCTTTTCAAGAGCAGATTGACCGTGCACCCCGCATGCCGCAGGAAGCGTATCGAAAAGCGATGAGAGAGGAATTGCCAATGGCTTACCGGACATTCGACGACGGCTTCAATCAGGCGCAGGTCAGCCGCCGGGCCCTGCTTCGCGGCGGGGCGCTGGCCGGGGCCGGTGCGCTGCTGGCCGGTATGCCGATGGGGCGCGCGGCGCTTGCCCACAATCATGCAGGCGGGGCGATGCACGCGATGGCGTGGCCCGGCGTGACCGAGGAAGTCACCGGCTATGTCGCGAAAGGAAAGGTCGCCAACATGCTGGCGACCTTCGGCTGGGGAACGGGCGATGCGCTCCAGACCGTTGGCGGCGGGAAGCTGACTATCGGCCAGCCTGCGATGGCCGACGCGGACAGCCTGTATCGCATCTATTCCATGACCAAGCCCGTGACCGGCATGGCAACGATGATGCTGATCGATGACGGCAAGCTCGGCCTCGACCAGCCGCTGGCCGAAATCCTGCCGGCCTATTCCGACATGATGGTGCAGAAGACCTATGACGGGTCGATCACCGATCTCGTCCCGGCAGAGCGGCCGATCACGATCCGGCAATTGCTGACCCATACGGCAGGGCTTGGCTATGGCATCATCCAGAAAGGTCCGATCACCAAGGAATACGAGCGGCTCGGGCTCGTGCCCGGACAGGTCAGCCGTATCCCGATCCCGGGCATCGGACGGGCCAAGCCGGTGGAGGGTCTTGCCAATTTCGCCGACCGGCTGGCCGAGGTGCCGCTGGTCCTGCAACCGGGCACGAAATGGAGCTATTCGGTCAGCCTCGACCTGCTAGGCCGCGTGATCGAGGTCGCGAGCGGCACCGATTTCGCCAGCTTCCTGCAGGACAATATCTTCACCCCTGCCGGCATGGACAGCACGTATTTCCAGGTGCCGCGCAGCGAAGTCGGGCGTTTCACGACCAATTACGGCATCCTCAACGGCACACCCCTGCCGATCGATCCGGCGGCGGCCTCGATCTATCTCGACGAACCCGCCTTCCCGTTCGGCGGCGCAGGGCTGGTCAGCAGCCCGCGCGACTATGACCGCTTCCTGCGGATGCTGCTGGGCTACGGCAAGATCGACGGCAAGCGCGTGATGGGCGAGCTGGCCGTGCGGGTCGGTACGCGTAACATCCTGCCCTCGACCGTCCAGACAGAAGGGACGTGGATCGAAGGGCAGGGCTTTGGCGCAGGCGGCCGTGTGACGGGTGGCGCATTCGGCTGGGGCGGCGCTGCGGGAACGGCGGCATTTGCCGATTTCGGCAGCGGCCTTCGCGCACAGCTTTATACCCAGTACATGCCGAGCGAGAGCTATCCGATCCAGAACCAGTTCCCCGACCTGGTGCGCGCGGACCTCGCCGCCATGACCGGCAAGGGCGGAGCCGAGTGAACGGTCCTGATACCATGACGAACAGACCTGTTGCTTTTACCGGTTCGCGGCTCGACCGGGCAGACAACCTGCGCGCCGATCCCGATGCGCTGGCGGGAATGATGAACTGGAAGGCGCGGCTGCTCGCGCTCGACGGTCTCATGCCGCAAATGGACGATACAGGTGGCCTGCTATGGGGATCGCTGGCCGACGCACCGGAGGATGCGGAACTCGTTTTCCTCGGGCTCGACCCGGCGGGCGATGGCCCGGCGAAGCCCTGTTTCGCCGCCGTCCCGCAGCAGGGTGATGCGGCCCCGCGCATCAGCAACCCGCGCGTATGGGCCGCGATGATGGCGCTTTCGGCAGACGATCTCGCCATTTACGGCGGCGCGCGCAGCATCGTGAACTGGCATGCAAGGCACCGTTTCTGCGCCCAGTGCGGCAAACCGACCCGCATCGCGAAGGGCGGCTGGCAGCGCGATTGCCCGGCAGAGGCGGGCGGATGCGGAGCGCAGCATTTCCCGCGCACCGACCCCGTCACCATCATGCTGGTCGAACGCGACGGCGAATTGATGCTGGGCCGGGGCAAGGGCTGGCCGGAGAAAGCCTATTCCGCGCTCGCCGGGTTCGTGGAACCGGGGGAAAGCATGGAGGAAGGCGTCGCGCGCGAAGTGCTGGAGGAATCGGGCATCGTCGTCCATTCCGTCAGCTACATCGCCAGCCAGCCCTGGCCGTTTCCCTCGCAGCTGATGATCGGCTGCCATGCGCTGGCAGAGCCGGGCGACATCGATGTGGACACTACCGAGCTGGAGGATGTGCGCTTCTTCACCCGCGAAGAGGTGCAGGCCGCGATGAACAGGGAAGAAGGCGCCCCGTTCGGCGCGCCTCCGCCGCAGGCCATTGCCAATCACCTGCTTGGCTGGTGGCTGGAAAGGACAGGATCATGACCGAAACAGGCACCAAAGGCGATACCGGTAATGCCCGCCGCATGACCATCGACATCTGGTCCGACGTGATGTGCCCGTGGTGCCTCGTCGGATGGGGAAACCTGTCGCAGGCGCTGGACCAGCTTGACGGCGAGATCGACGCAGACATTCGCTGGCACGCGTTCGAGCTCAATCCCGACATGGGGGAGCAGGGCGAAGACCGCACCGCGCATATCGCCCGCAAATACGGCCGCACGATCGACCAGTCGAAACAGGTGCAGGGCCAGATGCGCGAGGCGGCGCAGGCTGCCGGCGTGTCCCTCGATTACGAGGGCGAGGAGCCGGCGCCCGAAGCGATGATGTGGAACACCTTTGCCGCGCACCGCCTGCTGTCGTGGACGCTGCAGAACCGGGGCGCGGAAAAGCAGACGGAGCTGAAGCTCGCGCTGTTCAAGGCGCATTTCAACGAACGCCGCCGCATCGGTGGTCGCGACGTCCTGCTGGATGTGGCCGAAGGCGTCGGGCTCAGCCGGGAAGACGCCCTGTCGGCCTTTGCCGACGATGCAACCGCCGCGCAGGTCCGCTCTGAAGAGCGGCAGGCGTTCGAGGCGAATATTACCGGCGTCCCCGCCATGGTGATCGAGGGCAAGTTTTTGGTGCCCGGAGCGCAGCCACCCGAAGCCTATGTCAACGCGCTGCGCCGCGTGGCGGCAAAAACCGCCGCCTGACAATTCGCGGCAGGATAAGCGCACAATAGGCAAACGCCTCGCAATCCATCGATTGCGAGGCGTTTTTCACGAGTGGTCGCGGTGATTTCGGTTCTGGGTCAGTCCTGATTGCCGCTCTTGATCGCGGCCATCGTCTTGGGACCCTTGCGCGCGTCCTGTTCGGGGTTGTCAGAGCCGATTTCCGGCTCGCGGTTGTCCGGATCGGTCGCGCGGTTGTGCTCGTCGCGCTTGCCGACGCGGACATTCACGCCGCCTCCCGAACTGCTGCCCTGCGAAGGAGTCGGCAGGTCGGTCATCTCGTCGATCAGGTCGTTGTCGGGGTGCGTGCTCTGGCGTTCGGGCATGTGCTTTCTCCTTTCCCCACCAACGGTTCCGGGCGGGGCAGGGTTCCGAGAAGAGGGAAGGGGCCGTGTGCGTCAGGCCTTTCCCGCCGGCTCATCTACACCGCTTGTTAAGCGCGTTTTCCTACGAAGCGGTATGTTCGCGAGAAACATGACAATCAGGCTCGATCGCCTGTCGGGGGCGGGCGCTGTCCCGCGCCTGGATGCAGGCAGGCGCCTTTCCGCGCTGATGGCCGCCGCGCTCGGATCGTCCATGATCGCGCTTGCCGTCATCACCGCGAAGACCGGCATCCGGTTCCACTCGGAATTCCTGGGCATCGCCGGCCTAGCCGTGATGACGGCGGTCTTGTCGCTCTATTGCGATTTTCGCGGGCTCGGCTGGCGCATTGCCGACCTTGCCAGGCTGATGACATTCTTCATCGCCAGCCTCCTGCTGTGCGGCCTCGTGTCGAATGGCGGACTGGGCCTGCGGATGCCCGTGGCCGACCCGTTGCTGGCAAGCATGGACGCGTATCTGCCGCTGGACAGCCGCAGCATGGTCTATTTCACGGCATCGCAGGATATGGCGGTCAGGGTCCTGAAATGGGCCTATGACAGTTCGGCGATTCTCTGCCTCGCCGCTGCCGCGTGGATGGTCGCCAGCGGCGAGAGACTGCGGTTCTGGCGGTATGTCGCGACGGCGATCGTGACCATGCAGGCAACGGCCATCGCGTAGATGTTCTTTCCCGCTCGCGGCGCAATCCTGCACTACGATATGAAAGGCCCCGGACTGGAAGGGTTGCCGATCGGCGCCGGCACCTATGCCGGACAGACATTCGATTTGTTCTATTCCGGCGTCGGCCGGGTCGTCAGGATCGAGGATCTGAACGGGATCGTTACCTTCCCGTCGTTCCACACCGTTCTCGCGCTGCTGATCGTGCAGGGCGCCTATGCAACGCCTGCAAGGTGGCCCGCCATCGTCTGGGCGGCGCTGACCATCGTGTCGACGATCCCGATGGGCGGGCATTACGTGACCGACCTGATCGGCGGTTTCGCGGTCTGGGCGGTATCGCTGAAACTCGTGGAACGTATCTCGGCCCGGTGAGGTCGGGCTTGGCAGGATAGAGACGGGGCTAGATCAGGCCCAGGCGCTGGAGCTTTCCGGCCAGCCTGCCGGGCAGGACATCGCCGATATCCTCGCCGTCTTCCAGGTCTCGCGGGGGCTCAATCTTGAGATAGCGCCAGCCCTGGTGCGCACGCTTGGGCACGGGCATCACGCGAATGAGGCGCGGTTCGAGGTCGATCGACCAGCGCCCGGTCTTCGTCTCCGAAAAGCCCGTGATGGGGCTGCGGGCGACGATGTTGTGCTGGTGGATCCAGAACAGCGAGCCACCGATGCATTCCTGCCACCGGGTCGGGCGATAGCGGGTGGTGAGATTGGGGCTGCGACGCCCGGCATACCAGCTTTCGATATCGTCGAAGCTCTGCGCCCCGAAGGCTATCTTGGTCAGGTTGAGCGGCATCGGCTCCAAGATAGGGCGTCCCTCCCCGACCTCAAGGCGCTGGTCCCGTCAGGCAGCCAGTCCGGACAGCACCGCGAGGCCAAGAAACGCGAAGAAGCCCATGGAGTCCGTGATCATCGTCACGAATACGCTGCTGGCAAGCGCCGGGTCGGTATCCAGCCGGTCGAAGATCACCGGCACCAGCACGCCCGCCAGTCCCGCCACCACGACGTTGATGATCATGGCCGCCGCGATGACGCCGCCCAGCATGGGGCTGAAAATCACCCAGGTCGCCAGCCCGATCAGGACGGCGATGGTCGCACCGTTCATCATCGCAACGCGCATTTCGCGCCATAATATGCGCTTCGTGTTTGCCTGCGTCAGCTGGTTCATCGCGATGGCGCGCACCGTCACGGCCATCGTCTGCGTGCCGGCGTTTCCGCCGATGCTGGCGACGATCGGCATCAGCACGGCAAGCGCGACCAGCTTCTCGATCGCGGCGCCGAAGGCGGCGATGATCAGCGAAGCGACCAGCGCGGTGCCCAGATTGGCGATCAGCCAGCGCACGCGGCTGCGATAGGCGTCGCGCAGCGGTTCGTTGATGTCGCCTTCGCCTGCGCCCGACATCAGCAGCGCGTCCTCGCCCGCTTCCTCGGCGATGATGTGGACCACGTCGTCGACCGTCATCTGGCCGACCAGGCGCTCGTTCTCGTCCACCACGGCAGCGGAGATCAGCGCGTATTTCTGGAACATCAGCGCGACTTCTTCCTGGTCCATCGATACCGGGATCAGGGTCTGGTCGCGCTTCATCACATCGGTCAGCGCGACAGTGCGGGGCGCGCGCAGGATCCACGACAGGTTGCACGTGCCGACCGGGTGATGCGCGGCATCGACCACGAAGATTTCGAAGAATTCCGTCGGCAGGTCGTTTTCCGCCCGCAGCATGTCGATGAGGTCGCCGACCTTCAGATGTTCGGGCACCGCCACGAATTCGCGCTGCATGAGGCGCCCGGCGGTTTCTTCCGGGTAGGACAGGGCGTTTTCGATGACGGCGCGGTCGCCCGCATCCATTTCCGCCAGGATGGCGGCCTGGTCCGGCTCGTCGAGGTCCTCGATCAGCTGGACGGCGTCGTCTGTGTCCAGCTGTTCGGCAATCAGCGCGACCGCGTCGGCGGGCATCGCCTCCATCATGTCTTCGCGCACGAAGTCGTTGAGTTCGGCCACGACATCGCTGGTCATCAGGTCGCTGATGGCCACTGCCAGCTGCGCACGTTCGTCGCGGTCGAACAGTTCCAGGAGGTCGGCCACGTCGGCCGGATGCAGCGGTTCGACAAGGTCGTAGACCGCCTGCTTGTCGCCCGCATCCAGCGCATCCTCGACCGCGCGGACATAGGCCGGCTTCAGCCGGTTTTCCTCGTCGTGACGCTCGTCGTCGATCCGATCGTCCGGGCGGCCCCGGCTCTCCGCGTCCTCGAGATCGAGGTCGGCCACATTGGTGTCGTAGTCGAGAGGCTCGGGCGAGGTCATGCGCCTCGCTCTAGGCAGCGGGCGCACAAAAGCAAGCGCGGGGAATGCTGGCATGCCATCATGCTCGCCGGGGTAGCGGCGCGCGGCACGGGTCGCTAAGGCCGCGGCAAGATTGCATCAAAGGAGACCAATTCAATGGCCGATACACTGACCTTCACTCTCGACACCGGCGACGGCAATGGCGGCGACGTCGTGATCAAACTGCGCCCCGATCTCGCACCGAACCATGTCGAGCGTATCGCCGCGTTGGCAAGCGAGGGGTTCTATGACGGCGTGATCTTCCACCGCGTGATCGACGGTTTCATGGCACAGGGCGGCGATCCGACCGGCACCGGCATGGGCGGCAGCGAGAAGCCCGACCTGAAAGCGGAATTCAATTCCGAACCGCATGTGCGCGGCACCTGCTCCATGGCCCGTTCGCAGATGCCGGACAGCGCCAACAGCCAGTTCTTCATCTGCTTCGGCGATACCGAGTTCCTCGACGGCCAGTACACCGTCTGGGGCCAGGTGACCGAAGGCATGGACCATGTCGACGCGCTGCCCAAGGGCGAGCCGCCGGCGAACCCGGGCAAGATCGTCAAAGCGACCGTCAGCTGATCCGATGGGCCGGGCGCGTGCTGCACTGATTCGCCGCGCGCCCGTCCTTGCCGTGCTGCCGCTGCTGGCGGGATGCATCACGGCCTATCCCGACCTGACCCAGTCCCGCAGCCCGTGCCGGACCGAGCCGGGTGGCTGGTGCGATTTCGTGCGCGAAGCGGCGGTAGAGGCGTATCCCTACGCCATGCTGAGTTCCAACGCCTATGCGGACGAGGATACCTATACCGACCTGCCTTACGCATTCCTCGAGCGGGAGCAGACCGGGAATGACGATAGCGGGTTCGCCTATTCCGTGTTCGACCGCCACGCGGTCGAGGGCACGCGCCGCATCCTGAAGGCGCGCGTGATCGCGTTTCGGGGGACGGAGTTCGGCTCTACGTCCGACATCGTGTCGGGTTCGCTCGGCGATGCGCAGCGCGACCAGGCACGCGCGGTCTACGCGGCGGAGCGGGCGGCGCTGGACGCGGAAGGCTATACCGACATCCCGATCGAGACGACCGGCCATTCGCTGGGCGGGGCACTGGCGACGCAGATCTCCATCGACAATCCCGGCGTTCGCGCCTTCGTGTTCAACACCTCGCCTTTCTTCAGCGGTGATCCCGGCCGCGGCGACATGGACCGGCTCGCGATCACGGAACGCGGCGAGTTCCTGCGCGTCCTGCGGCGATACAAGGCCCCGCCAGCATCGGAAGCCATCGTCATCAATTGCAATCCATCGGATAGTGCGGGCGAGAAACACTCGATCCGGCGGCTGGCCGACTGCCTGACATGGATCGCGGCCTATGCCGACGACGCCGCGTTCGAAGTGCTGGCACCGAACGGCATCGCGAAACCGGAAATCGAATGCGGCGAGGCGGACAAGCGGCATCCGGGGCCCGATGCCGAACCGGCACTCTGCCCGCACGCGCCGAAGGACGAAGAAGAGGCCTAGAGCCCGGCCTTTGCCAGCCAGTCGTGGAACAGGCGCACGGGCCTTTCCTCCAGCGCCGTGGGCTTGCAGACGAACCAGTAGCTGTAGGGGCTGTCCACATCGACATCGAACAGGTCCGTCAATCGCGGGTCGGCGGCCCTGCGGCGATGGTCGTCATGCATGATCGCGATGCCCAGGCCCTGCGCCGCCGCTTCCAGCATCAGCTGGCCTGAATCGTAATGGTCGATGGCGACAGGCTCCAGGTCGCGCAGGCCGATTTCCTCTTTCCACGCGGTGAAGCTCTCGGGCAGCTCGTTGTGGATCAGGAAAGTCTGCTTCGCCAGTTCGGCCTCGATCGGCTTGTCGCTGATGGAGGCGGCAAGTTCGCGGCTGGTGATGGCGTGAACCTTGTTCTCGTCCAGCCTGATTGCGTGAAGCCCCCGTTCCGGACCTTCCGACAGGATGATCGCGGCATCCAGCGTATCGCCGACGCGCGCTTCCAGATGGGCGCCGGTATCGATGTCGATATGCAGCAGCGGATGGAGGCGGCGCAGTTCGCCCAAATGCGGGAACAGGCGCTGGCTGCCGAACAGGGGCAGGACGCCAAGCCGCAGGCGCAGCAGCGACATATTGTCGGACTGGCTCTCCACCGCGCGGGCGAGCGCTTCGAATTGCGGCGCGACCGCTTCGTAGAAGGCGTGGCCTTCATCGGTCAGCTGCATCGACTGCCGGGCGCGGGTGAACAGTTTCTTGCCGACGAATTCTTCCAGGCTGGCGATCCGGCGGCTGAGCGCGCTGGGGCTGAGCCCGAGCTCCTCCGATGCCGCGCGTGCAGAACCGAGGCGGACAGTGCGCATGAAAGCTTCCAGAGCGCGCAGGGGCGGTAATCGGCGGAGGGGCATGGGCGCAATCTAGGGCAAGGCCCGCGGTTGTCGAGGCGTATTCGGGCGGATTTTGCGAACATCGCAAAACGGCGATGCGAAGACGCCCGGGGCCTAGCTTTCCTCGTCTTCCTCGGCCTGTTCCGGCTGGTGCAGGCGGACCCGGGTGACGTGGGTCTCGTCGCCTGCCAGCACCTCGATCTTCCAGCCGCTGGAATGCTCCACCACCGTGCCGACGGGGGGAACCTGCTCGGCCAGGATGAAGGTCAGGCCGCCCAGCGTGTCTACCGCTTCCTCGACATCGGCGAGGCGCGGATCGAGGTCGCGGGCGACGTCTTCCAGCTCTGCGCGGGCATCGCAGTCCCACATGCCGTCGCCGATGGGCACGACCCATTGCACCGGCGCCTCGTCATGCTCGTCCTCGATCTCGCCGACAATTTCCTCGACCAGGTCCTCGATGGTGATGATGCCGTCCGTGCCGGAAAACTCGTCGACCACGATGGCAAGGTGCATCCGGCGGGCGCGCATGTCGGCCAGCACGTCCAGCGCGCCGCGCGCCTGCGGTACGTAGAGCGGTTGCCGCATCAGGACGGTCCAGTCGTCCGGCGGGACCTTGCCGGTGGCGAGGTAGGGGAAGACGTCCTTGATGTGGATCATGCCGATCACGTCGTCCAGCTGGTCGCGATAGACGGGCAGTCGCGAGTGGCCGTGTTCGGAGAATATGCCGATCAGCTTTTCCCACGGCGCGGTGGCCTCGACGGCGATGATCTCTCCGCGCGGCACGGCCACGTCGTCGGCATCGTGTTCGCTGAAATGGAGGAGGTTGCGCAGCATCTGCCGCTCGACACCGGACAGGTCGCCATTCGACGGCTCTTCCTCGTCGGCCTCGCTCTCGCCCTCGTGCTGGTCGATGGTTTCTTCCAGCTGCTCGCGGAGCGAACGCTCCCCTGTATCGAGGCGCAGCAAGCGCCGCATTGCGGGCAGCAGCCCGCCGCTACTCTCGGCTTCTCCCGCGCCGGAGCTTCTATCGCTGTCTGTGTCGGGCATGGCCCTCTTGGTCACTCCTCAAAGTTGCGGTCCCCATATGGGTCCGCGATACCCATTAACGCAAGCGCTTCGATTTCCAGTTTTTCCATTGCCTCTGCCTGCGCGTCGCTGTCGACATGGTCGTGGCCGGTAAGATGGAGCAGCCCGTGGATGAGAAGGTGGGCGGCATGGTCGGCCAGGGCGATGGACTTGTCGCCCGCTTCTTTCGCGCAGACTTCCAACGCCAGGGCGATATCGCCCAGCATTTCCGGCGGTCCGTCGTCTTCCAGCCCGAGGAAGCTTTCACGCTCCAGCATCGGGAAGGAAAGGACGTTGGTCGGCTTGTCCCGCCCGCGCCATTCGCGGTTGAGGGTGTGGACCTCCTCGTTCGAGGTGAACAGGATGCTGGCCGTCAACCGGTCATGGCCCAGCGCCGGTTCGACTGAGATCGCGGCGCCTGCGGCCCGTTCGCACAAGGCGGTCCAGTCGGTCCCGGACGGCCAGTCTTCTACATCGATATCGAGGTCCACTTACTCGATCGGCCCTTCATAAGCCTCGACAATGCGGCCCACGATCGGGTGCCGCACGACATCGGCGGCGCTGAACCGGACGGTTCCGAAGCCTTCTATGCCTTCCAGCTTGTCGACTGCGTCGGCAAGTCCGCTCATCCGGTCGCCGCCGGGGATATCGACCTGCTTGGGGTCGCCGCACACCACCATGCGGCTGTTCTGGCCGAAGCGGGTGAGGAACATCTTCATCTGTTCCTTCGTCGTGTTCTGCGCCTCGTCCAGGATGACGAAGGCATCGGCCAGCGTGCGCCCGCGCATGAAGGCGATGGGGGCGATCTCGATTTCTCCGCTGGCGATGCGGCGTTCCACCTGTTCGGGCGGCATGCAGTCGAACAGCGCATCGTAGAGCGGGCGCAGATAGGGATCGACCTTGTCCTTCATGTCGCCGGGCAGGAAGCCGAGCTTTTCCCCGGCCTCAACCGCCGGACGGGACAGGATCAGGCGCTGGACGCTGCCGGTGATGAGTTGGCTGACCGCCTGCGCCACGGCGAGATAGGTCTTGCCCGTACCCGCCGGGCCCAGCGCAAAGATGATGTCGTCGCGCGACAGGCTGCGCATGTATTCGATCTGTTTCGCACTGCGCGGAACGATGGTTTTCCGGCGCGTGCGGATCATGATCGGGGCGCTGTCCTGCTTGCCCGAGATGATCCCTTCCAGCGTCGGTTCGTTCGACATGGCAATCAGGGCCTCGATCGCGCCACCATCCAGATCCTGTCCACGGGCCAGCCGGTCATACATGCTCTGCATGACGTCGCGCGCACGGGCGACGGCATCTTCGGGTCCCTCGATCTCGACCTTGCCCCCGCGCGCGGCAATGAACACGCCGAGGCGATTCTCGACCTGCACCAGATTGGCATCAAATTGTCCGAACAGGGGGCCGAGAAGCGACTGGTTGTCGAACGACATTTCCGTGCGGGCACGGCGAATTTCGCGGCTGGGGACGGGATCGGGTGAAATCACCGGATCGGCGGCGGATGTCGGTTTACGGCCCATATGCGGCTTGGCGCGGTCCTTTCGTGTCAGGACCTTAAATGTAGGCGCTTACGGGCGGCTGACAAGCGGCATCGATGCAGGTGGCTGGGGAAAGTAACCTGGCTGTCACTATAGGCGGCGCGGGACGGCCCGATGGCCGCCGCGCGCCGTCAGGCGGCGACAGGTTCGCGCGGCCGCGCAGCCAGCGAATTGGGATTGGCCTGCACCAGTTCCACCCCGACCACATCGCCGAGCGAATAATCGCCTTCGAACCAGGCGCTTTGCAGCCACGGCGTCTTGCCCAGCCACTGGCCGGGCAGGCGGCCCTTGCGTTCGATCAGGACGTCGCACGTCTTGCCGACGCTGGCTTCGTTGAAGGCGAGCTGGTGGCGGCCGATGGCGGCCTGCAGGCGTTGCAGCCGGTCGTCCATGACTTCCATCGGAACCTGTCCGTCCATGGTCGCGGCAGGCGTGCCGGGGCGGGGCGAATACTTGAAGCTGAAGGCGTGGGCATAGCGCACTTCATCGACGATCCGCAGTGTGTCCTCGAACTCGGCCTCGGTCTCGCCGGGGAAGCCGACGATGAAGTCGCCGCTGATGGCAAGATCGGGCCGGGCAGCGCGAAAGCGTTCCAGCAGCCGGACATAGCTTTCCGCCGTGTGGCTGCGGTTCATCGCCTTCAGCACGCGGTCATTGCCCGATTGCACCGGCAAGTGGAGATAGGGCATCAGCTTGCCGACTTCGCCGTGCGCGGCAATCAGGTCGTCGTCCATGTCCGCCGGATGGCTGGTGGTGTAGCGGATGCGCTTCAATCCATCGACGCGGTCGAGGGCGCGGATCAGGCCGGCAAGACCGACCTTGCGGCCGGCCTCGTCCTCGCCGCTCCACGCGCTGACATTCTGGCCCAGCAGGGTGATTTCCTTCGCCCCGGCTTCCACCAGTCCCTGAGCTTCGCGGACCAGGTCACCATAGGGGCGGGAGATTTCCATTCCGCGGGTGTAGGGCACGACGCAATAGGTGCAGAACTTGTCGCAACCCTCCTGCACGGTCAGGAACGCGGTCGGCGCGCTCTTGCGGCGGCGGGGCAGGGCATCGAACTTGGCGATGGGCGGCATGTCGGTATCGGTCGCCCGTTCGCCCGCCACGGCCCTGTCGAGCATTTCCGGCAGCCGATGATAGGCCTGCGGGCCGACCACCATCGACACGGCAGGCGCGCGCTTCATGATCTCCTCGCCCTCTGCCTGCGCGACGCAGCCTGCGACCGCGATCATCGGCGCCTTCTCCTGCGTCTTGCCCTTGGTCAGGCGGCCGATGTCGGAATAGATCTTTTCCGCCGCACGCTCGCGGATGTGACAGGTGTTGAGCACCACCAGGTCCGCATCCTCGCCCTCCGGCGCAGGGGTGATGCCTTTTTCGGCCAGCAGCTCGCCCATACGTTCGCCGTCATAGACGTTCATCTGGCAGCCGAAGCTCTTGACCCTGTAGGTCCGCGGTTGATCGGTCGGTTTCATGAGACTGCCGCCCTTAGTCGAATAGGGCGGCCTCTTCAATCCGCAGCTAAGGGGCAGGCGGCTCTTCGGCAGGAACATCGGCGGCCAGTTCCGGCGCGCTGTAGCGGATGGGTTCGACGTTGAACTTGAACGGGCGCACCTCGTGGCCGAGGCACTCGGTCAGCTTCGCCTCGATTTCCTCGCGCGCCTTGGCGGCGATGGCCTTGCGCCCGCGATACTCCTCGGGGCTGAACGGATCGAGATAATGCAGGTGCAGGTCGAATGTGCCGCGGCGGCTGAGCACGCGCTTGAAATTGTTGACGCCGCTTTCGTTGTCGATCCATCCCAGCCATTCCGCCTGAGGCCCGTAATCGATGACGACCGGCTGGACGAGGACGCCGGGCGGCGGCGGCTCCAGCACGCTCAGCATGCTGGACTTGAACGGCAGCAGCGAATGGCCGTCGGTCGTCGTGCCTTCGGGGAAGACGGTGACGGACCAATTGTCCATCAGCGCCTCTCGCAGGGCATTGATCTGCTCCGCGACGCCCAGCCTGTTCTCGCGCTTCACGAAGACGGTCCGGTTCATCCGGCACAGCCAGCCAACGAGCGGCGCTTCGGCCAGTTCGGCCTTGGCGACGAAGGCGGTCCCGCTCGCGCCTGCCAGCGACAGGATGTCGAGCCACGAGACGTGGTTGGCGATGAAGAAGACGTCGCGCCTCAGCGGCGTGCCGTGGACCCTCACCTTCGCGCCCGAAATCCGTGCGGTCAGCCCCAGGAACCACATCGGGAAGGGCGAGCCATAGGCGAAGACGCGGTAAAGGTAGTGCAGCGGCACGAAGACCAGCAGCGCCAGCCCGATCAGCGCGGTCCGTATGGAGAAGCGCACCCATTCCATGAAATTGAGCGGCGTCGGCACGCCCTTTGCCGCGGCGGCGCGGTGACGCCATTCGTTGCGCAGCGGATCGTGCCGGCGTCTCGGGCGCGGGCCGGTGACCGCCTTCTGCCCGTCGATGTCAGTCGTCCCGTTCGAGGCGGACACCGTAAAGCTCCATACGGTGATCGACGAGACGATAGCCCAGCTTCTCGGCAATCTGCTTCTGCAGGGCCTCCAGCTCGGGATCGACGAATTCGACGACCTTGCCGCTTTCCACATCGATCAGGTGATCGTGATGCGCCTCGGGTGCGGGTTCATAGCGCGCGCGCCCGTCGCCGAAATCGTGGCGGTCGAGGATGCCCGCCTCTTCGAACAGGCGGACGGTGCGATAGACGGTCGCGATGCTGATCTTGGGATCGATGGCGCTGGCCCGGCTGTGGAGCAGTTCGACATCGGGGTGGTCGTCGCTGTCGGACAGGACGCGGGCGATGACCCGGCGCTGTTCCGTGATGCGCAGACCCTTGTCGGCGCAAAGCTGTTCGAGATCGATTGCGTCGGGCAAGTAAGGGCTCCCTGGATCGGACCGGCAGACGGCGCCCGGATGAAAAAGGCGCCCTGACCCCTTAACGGGGCAGAGCGCCTGTCTCAACCTTATGTCGCAAGGCCGGGGCTGTCATCCCCGCCATGCGGCACCGGATCAGTCGACTTTCTTCTTGCGACCGCGCTTCTGGCCCGGCTTGCGGCCCAGACCGATCTTCTTCGCCAGTTCGCGGCGTTTTTCCGCGTAGTTCGGCGCGACCATGGGATAGTCGCTCGGCAGGTTCCAGCGTGCGCGGTATTCTTCCGGAGACATGTCGTAATTGGTGCGAAGATAGCGCTTCAGCATCTTCAGCTTCTTGCCGTCTTCGAGGCAGACGATGTAGTCCGGCTTCACCGATGCACGGATGGAAACCGCCGGTTCGGGCGTTTCCTCTTCCACCTGCGCGCCATTGCCGAGACCAGCGAGCGCGGCGTGCACTTTCGTGATCAGGGCCGGTACGTCGTCCACTTCCACGTTGTTGTTGCTGACATGGGCAGCGACGATGTCGGACGTCAGCGTAATCAGCGTCTCCGACATATCGAGTTCTATTGTCTCCATGAGAGTTATCCTTTGCGATCGATATTTTATTGGGATGCCGGATATTCCCGTCCATCCTGCCTGTAGCCCATGTAGCACAAAACGTCATCTTGCAATGGGCAGGCCGTTAAGAACTGGACGGCCGTCCGATATAATTAGTCTTCAAAGGATGAAGCTAAAGTGTGCGGGCGAAAGTAATCGCATCCAGACGGCTGCCGTCGGACAGCTTGTAATAGGCCTTTCGCCGGCCGATCGGGGCAAATCCTGCCGCGTCATACAGGCTGACCGCCGGATTGTTTTCGCGCATTTCAAGGAAGATGCGTTCTACGCCCCGTTCGCGCGCACTGCCTGACAGGATGTCGAGCAGGTGCGCGCCGAGGCCCGACCGGCGATGCTCCGGCCGGACGGCGATCAGCAGCAGCTCTTCCTCGCCCGGCGCAGCGCGCGTCATGGCGAAACCGGCGGTTTCCTGCGGGCTTTGCGGTTCGGACCCGTCGGCGGCAACCAGCACGTACCGCGTGGAGGGCATGGCGAGCGAGGACGCGACCTGCCGCTCGTTCCATGCCTCGCCCCAACGCGGGTCGAAGCTCGCCTCCATCACCAGCATGATGGCCGCCAGCGGGTCGAGCGGTTCGCCCGCCGCTTCCTGCAAGGGTCCGTCTGGGTCCTGGCCGGAAAGATCGTTCATGCCGGTGGTGCGGCGACTTTTCGCGCAGGCTTCGCATCGGCGGCGCGGCCATAGATGGCCGATACCGTGTCGGTCAGGTGATGGGCAGCGAGCAGGGGGAAATGCCGTGCGTCGGGGCCGAGGTCGATGGACAGGCGCTCGCCGGGCAGGATGCCTGCTGCCTCCGAAGCGCGATTGCCGACGATGACTGCATGGCGACAGGCGGCGGCGGCTTCTTCATGGGGCAGGGAACGGACCTCGTCCTCGGCGCGGCGCTGCTCGTCGAAATTCTGGACGAACCATTGCGAATGGCCGCCTTCCATGCAGACGCTGACGGGCCTCAGCTTCGGTTGCCAGCTACGCGCCGCAACCAGGGCGAGGGTCGGGTAACCGAGAACCTGTGCGCCCCAGGCGATGCCGAGCGCCCTTGCGGCGGCAATCCCGATCCGGATGCCGGTGAAACTGCCCGGTCCCAGCGAAACGCAGATGCGGTCGGCGCGCCCCCGCTCCGGCAGCTCCGCGATCATCGGCACCAGGCGTTCGGCATGACCGCGGCCCAGCACTTCGTGCCGGTGATCGACCAGCGCCATCCGCTCGCCTTCGAACAGGGCGACGGAGCAAGCCTCGCTCGCGCATTCGATCGCCAGTGTCCGCATCTTAGCTGTCATGGCCAGCGCCGATGCCCCACCGGTCGCGGTTCATCAAGGGGGCAGGGAATGGAGGAGTGACGCTGGAGGCACCTGGCACGCCGGCGGCCGTCAGACGATCCGGTTGAACTTGTCGAAATCCGGGCGCGGGCTGCGGTCGAAAATCGTGGTCTTGTCGCCATAGCCGATCGACATGATCCAGTCCGCCTTCACGCGCGGGCCGTCTTCTTCCTGCCCGGCGAAATAATGCTGTGTCACCTTGTCCAGATCGACGCCCGACATCGGGCCGCAGTCGAGGCCGAGGGAGCGGGCCGCGATCAGCATATACGCACCTTGCAGGGCGGAATTGCGCGCCGCGCCTTCGCGGCGTCCGTCCTCGTCGCCTTCGAACCAGCTTTTCGCATCGGCATGCGGGAACAGCCACGGCAGTTCCTCGTGGAAATCTACATCGTAGCCGATGATGACCGTGACCGGCGCGGCCTTGATCTTGTCGGCATTTCCTTCCGAGGCGAATCCGGCGAGCGTATCCTTCTCTTCCTGGCTGCGGACC
This sequence comes from Altererythrobacter sp. MTPC7, assembly GCF_042851395.1. Taxonomy (NCBI): domain Bacteria; kingdom Pseudomonadati; phylum Pseudomonadota; class Alphaproteobacteria; order Sphingomonadales; family Erythrobacteraceae; genus Altererythrobacter; species Altererythrobacter sp. MTPC7. The sequence continues at coordinate 173,690 of NZ_BTGS01000002.1, forward strand.
CACACGAAGCGGCCCGGCTGCATGTTGGCAGAGGTCGGTCCCATCTTCGCAAGTTCGTAGATCGTCTCGATCTGCGCCTTCGTCACTTCCTTGTCGAGCCAGCCATTATAGGTCCGAGCTTCGCGAAAGATCTGGTCGAGGGCGTCGGCGGAAAGGGTGTGGCCGTGAAACTGCTTGGTCATGAATGTCCCGCTGTGTCTGGAATGGAAAATCAGGCTGCGCGGACTTCAACGACCTCCGGGACGTAATGTTTCATCAGGCGTTCGATTCCATGCTTCAGCGTGGCGGTCGAACTGGGGCACCCGGCGCACGCGCCCTGCATGCCCAGATAGACGATCCCGTCCTTGTATCCGCGATAGGCGATATCCCCGCCATCGCCGGCCACGGCGGGCCGCACGCGGGTATCGAGCAATTCGTGGATCTGGGCGACGATATCCGCATTGGCGGGGTCTTCCTCCACCACCATCGCGTCTTCTTCGGGCGGTACGGAGATGCCGCCTGCGGATCCGGGCATGAAGAGCGGGGCCTGGCTCACGAAATGGTCGAGCAGGATGGCCACGACCTGCGGTTTCAGGTCGCTCCAGTTGACCCCGGGCGCGGCCGAGACAGAGACGAAATCGCCCCCGAACATGACGTTGGTGACATCGCCCGTGTCGAAGATGGCCTGGGCCAGCGGGCTGGCGGCGGCCGCCTCGGGCGAGGTAAATTCCCTTGTGCCGGAATCCATGACCTGCTGCTGCGGCAGGAATTTCAGCGTGGCGGGGTTGGGCGTCGTTTCGGTCTCGATAAACATGCCCCGGATGTAAGAAGCGGGCAGGGGCGGGGCAAGCTATTCACTCGTGCTTCACGCGTTTGCTGCCTATATGCGGCCCATGACTGTAATTTCGCGCGCCGCACGGCCCCTCGCGTTCCTCCTTCCCCTGACACTGCTCGCCGTTCCCATCGGGGCGCAGGATGGCCCGGCCATCGACGTGCCGCAGCCGCAGGCGGTCCAGGGCGAAGGCGAAGTTCCGTGGCTGTACGAAGGCAGCAACATACCGGTCGACCGCGAATGGACGTTCGGTGCGATGGATAACGGCCTGCGCTATGCCGTGCGCCGCAACGGCGTGCCGCCCGAACAGGTCAGCATCCGCATCCGCATCGATGCAGGCTCTCTCCACGAACGCGACAGCGAACAGGGCTATGCCCACCTGCTGGAACACCTGCTGTTCCGCGAGAGCAAGTATCTTGGTTTTGCCGAGGCGATACCCCGCTGGCAGGCCATGGGCGCGACGTTCGGCAGCGATACCAATGCCGAGACCAGCCCGACGCATACCGTGTACAAGCTGGACCTGCCCGGCGCGACGCCCGAAAAGCTGGACGAGAGTTTCCGCCTGTTGAGCGGCATGGTCCGCGAGCCGGTGCTTGAAAGCCGCCAGCTCGGGGCAGAGGTGCCTATCGTCCTGGCGGAAAAGCGGGAACGCGGCGGCGCGGCCCAGCGCGTGGGCGACGCGACGAGGGAGACGTTCTTCGCCGGACAGCGCCTAGCCACGCGATCGCCGATCGGGACCGAGGAAACGCTGACCGGCGCTACCCCGGCCGCGGTGCAGGCATTCCATCGCCGCTGGTACCGGCCCGAAAATGTCGTCATCTCGGTCGCGGGCGATGCCGACCCCCGCGTTCTGGCGGGTCTGGTCGAGAAATATTTCGGTGACTGGAACGTGGAGGGGCAGCCCGAAGCGGCGCCCAATTTCGGCGATCCGGTTGCGCCGGAGGGCGCGACGGGCTCACCCGCAGTGGGCGAGACCACGGTGCTGGTCGAGCCCGACCTCCCGCGCAGTTTCACCTACGGCATCATGCGGCCCTGGCGTCCGGTGCAGGATACCATCGTCTACAATGAAGGCCTGCTGATGGATGCGCTGGCACAGGCGCTGATCAACCGGCGCCTGGAAGCGCGGGCGCGGGCCGGGGGGTCCTACCTCTACGCGCAGGTCCAGCAGGACGACGTCAACCGGTCCTCCGACGCGACCTTCGTGACCTTCGCACCGCTGACCGATGACTGGCAGACCGCGCTGGCCGACGTTCGCTCCGTGATCGCGGACGCCGCCGCCACCCCGCCGAGCGAGGAGGAGATCGCCCGCGAATATGCCGAGTTCGACGTCAATTTCGCCGCCCTGGTGGCGGAGCGTGACGTGGCCCCCGGCGCGCGCCTGGCGGACAATATCGTGCAGGCGGTGGACATCCGCGAGACGACGGCCTCGCCCGAGACGGTTCTCAAGGTTTTCCGCGACATGCGCCCCCGCGTGACGCCGGATGCCATCCTGCAGCGGACCCGCGCCCTGTTCCAAGGCGATGTCGTGCGGTCGGTCTACACGACCCCCGCCACCGGCGAGGTCGACCGCGCCGCGGTGCAGACCGCCCTGCGGCAGGATGTGACCGCCGATGGCAGCGCGCGGCTGGCGGAAAACGCCATCACGTTCGACGAGCTTCCGGCCCTCGGCACGCCGGGCAGCATGGTATCGAACACTCCTGTCGGCCTGTTCGAGATCGAGCGGGTCGAACTGGCGAACGGCGTCACCGCGCTCCTGTGGCCCAATGATGCGGAACCCGGCCGCGTGACGGCGAAGGTCCGTTTCGGCGCCGGGTACCGCGCTTTCGAACCGGAGGACGCCGCCTATGTCGGGCTCGGCCGGATGGCGCTTGTCGGCAGCGGTTTCGGAGAGGTCGGCGAGGAAGAGCTCGACCGGCTTGCCACGGGCCGCAAGCTGGGCTTCGACTTCGATATCGAGGATGCGGTGTTCTCCTTTACCGCGCAGACGCGGGCGGAGGATCTGGCCGACCAGCTATACCTGTTCGCCGCGAAGCTGGGCGATCCGCGCTGGGATGCCAATCCTGTGATTCGCGCGCGGGCCGCATCGCGCCTCGCCTACGATACCTTCGCGACGAGCCCGGGCGGATTGCTGGGCCGCGACCTGGAATTCCTGCTGCGCGACCGCGATCCGCGCTTCGCTACGCCGACGCCGGAGGCCCTGGCCCAGGCGACGCCCGAAGGTTTCCGCGAGGTATGGGAGCCGCTTCTGGCGCAAGGTCCGGTCGAAGTCCTGATCTTCGGCGAATTCGACCGGGAAGCGACGATCGACGCTTTGACCCGGACATTCGGCGCGCTGCCGGAACGCACGCCCATCCCGGCGGAAATCGCGAACCGCGGATCGACCTTCCCCGATGCTGGCGAAACGACCATCCTGGAACATCGCGGCGATGCGAACCAGGCCGCCGCAGTCATTGCATGGCCCAGCGGCGGCGGTGTCGCGGACCTGCGGGAATCGCGGCAGCTCGAAATCCTGACGTCGGTCTTCAACAACCGGCTGATGGACGCCATGCGCGAACGGGCCGGGGCCAGCTACGCCCCGCAAGTCCGCTCATCCTGGCCGGTCGACATGGAAACGGGCGGCAACATCCTGGCCGTCGCCCAGCTGAAGCCGGAAGACGTGCCTGCCTTCTTCACCGCCGCCGATGCCATCGCCGCCGACCTCACCGCCAATCCGCCGAGCGCGGAGGAACTGGCGCGTGTGACCGAACCCCTGCGGCAGACGATCATGCGGGCGAGCACTGGGAACACCTTCTGGCTTTATCAGCTGGAAGGCTCGACCCGCGACGAACGGCGCGTCCAGCTGGTGCGCAGCCTGCTGAGCGATTATTCGCAGACCACGCCGGAACGGATGCAGGCACTGGCCGCAAAGTATTTCGGCGGGCGCGAGGGATACCGCGTTGCTGCCATTCCCGAAGGGCAGGAACTGGCGCGTGCGCCCGGCAACCGGGGTGCTGCCGAGCCGACCGCCGCCGCTGCAGGTCGATAGGACGAACCGCCGCCTTGCCCGTCCGAAGGCTGGCAAGGCGGCGCTAAACCTTTCCTTCCCTTGCCTATCCACGGCGCGCGGCGGTATTGCTGCGTCCGATTTATTGTAACCGAGAACGATCAGCCATGGCGCAGAACTGGACACCCGACAGCTGGAAATCGCACGAGGCGCGGCATCTTCCCAAGTATGAAGATGCAAGCGCCCTCGCCGATGCAGAGGCGACGCTGGCGTCCTATCCGCCGCTGGTCTTTGCCGGGGAAGCGCGCGCGCTGAAGGCCGATCTGGCGGAAGTCGCGAGCGGGCAGGCGTTCCTGCTGCAGGGCGGCGATTGCGCGGAAAGCTTTGCCGAGTTCCACCCGAACAACATCCGCGACACCTTCCGCGTCATCCTGCAGATGGCGGTGGTGCTCACCTTTGCCGGGAAGCTGCCGGTGGTGAAGGTCGGGCGCATGGCCGGCCAGTTCGCCAAGCCGCGCAGCTCCGATACGGAGACCAAGGACGGCGTCACCCTGCCGAGCTATTTCGGCGACAACGTCAACGGGATCGAGTTCGATGCCGCGAAGCGCCGCAACGATCCACAGCGAATGGTTCGCGCCTATTCGCAGGCCGCGGCGACGCTGAACCTGCTGCGCGCTTTCGCGGGCGGGGGATATGCCAATCTGCGGCAGGTCCACCAGTGGACGCTCGACTTCATGGGCCGCTCCCCGTGGGCCGACCGCTTCGCCGAGACCGCCGACCGGATATCGGAAGCGCTCGATTTCATGGAGGCGTGCGGCGTCGATCCGGCGACCGTGCCGCAGCTTCAGGGGACCAGCTTCTACACCAGCCACGAGGCGCTGCTGCTGCCTTACGAGCAGGCGATGGCCCGGCAGGATTCGCTGACCGGCGACTGGTTCGACACCAGCGCGCACATGCTGTGGATCGGCGACCGCACGCGGTTCGACGGTAGCGCGCATATCGAATTTGCGCGCGGCATCGGCAATCCGCTGGGCATGAAATGCGGGCCGAGCCTCGAGCCGGACGATCTCATCCACCTGCTCGATACGCTGAATCCTGGCCGCAAGGCCGGGCGCATCACGCTGATCAGCCGCTTCGGTCACGACAAGGTGGAAGCGGGTCTGCCGCGCCTCGTCCGTGCGGTTCAGCGCGAGGGCCATCCGGTCGTCTGGAGCTGCGACCCGATGCACGGCAATGTCGTCAAGGCGGATAGCGGCTACAAGACGCGGCCCTTCGACCGCATCCTTGCCGAAGTGCGCGGCTTCTTCGCCGTCCACCGCGCCGAGGGCACGCATGCCGGCGGCATCCACCTGGAAATGACCGGGCAGGACGTGACCGAATGCGTCGGCGGCGCCGTGGCGATTACCGATGAAGGCCTGAACGATCGCTATCACACGCATTGCGATCCGCGCCTCAACGCCGCGCAGTCGATCGAACTGGCCTTCACGATTGCCGACATGATGAAGCTGGCAGCGGCCGAGGAACAGGCTGACGCCGCGTGATCCATGGGCCTGACCTCCGGGCCTGATCTTCGGGCAATCGCGATCGCCTCCGGATTCATCGGAGGGAAAATTTCCGAAGCAAAGCGGGCACTTTACCGTCTTTCGGCCCTTTTAATGGGGCCGGGAGACGTTCATGGTAATGTCTGGACCGGTCGCCGTGGGAGACCCAGACAGTGAATGCGCCCCACAGTGCCGCCGCCGCGCGCCCCTTCCACGAGGTGGGGGCCGGACTGGCGGAGCAATTTGCCGCGACCCGCAGCCTGACGGAGGCTCTGGCCGCGCCGCTCTCGGAAAGCGATGCGACCATCCAGTCGATGGAAGACGCCTCGCCCGCGAAATGGCATCTCGCCCATGTCACGTGGTTCTGGGAAACGTTCCTCCTGCGCGACAATCTCGAAGGCTACACGCTTTACGACGAGGACTGGCCCTTCGTCTTCAATTCCTATTACGAGGCGGAAGGGGAACGGATCGCGCGTTTCTCCCGCGGTCTGCTGTCGCGCCCGACCGTGGCGCAGATCCTGGACTGGCGCGCCCATGTCGACGAGGCGATGCAGCCCCTGCTCGACCGCGAGGAATTGCGGCCGCTGATCGAACTGGGCTTCGCGCACGAGCAGCAGCACCAGGAATTGCTGCTGACCGATATCAAGCATGCCCTGTCGCGCAATCCCTTGGGCGCCGCCATGTGGGACGGCGCGCCATCCGCGCGGGAAGGCACGCTTGGGAAGCGCGGCTGGTGGAAGCATCCCGGCGGCATCGCGCTGATCGGTCACGACACGGGCGATACAGAGGCAGGCTTCGCTTTCGACTGCGAGGGACCGCGCCATCGCACACTGCTCGAACCCTTCGCGCTGGCAGACACGCTGGTCACGAACGGAGAGTGGGAAGAATTCGTCGCCGATGGCGGCTATACCAATCCCGCGCTGTGGCTGTCGGATGGCTGGGCGTGGGTGAACGGCAACGATGTCGCATCCCCCGATTACTGGCGCGAAGACGAGCATTTTACGCTGCAGGGCTGGCAGGCGCGCGATCCCGATGCGCCAGTGACGCATATCTCTTATTTCGAGGCCGATGCCTTTGCCACATGGGCCGGCGCGCGCCTGCCGACGGAATTCGAATGGGAAGCCATCGCCCGCGGCCAGCATGCGGACACCGCTCCGGCGCATGATCCGGCAGGCGGCAACCAGCTGGATCATGCGGGTCCTGTCACCCCCCTCGGCACCGATGCCCTGTTCGGCGATTGCTGGCAGTTCACGGGCAGTGCCTATCTTCCCTATCCGCGTTTCCAGCCCGCGAAGGGCGCGGTCGGGGAATATAACGGCAAGTTCATGAGCGGGCAGTTCGTCCTCAAGGGCGCAAGCTGTGCCACCGTGCGCGGTCACAGCCGCGCGTCCTACCGCAATTTCTTCTACCCCCACCAGCGCTGGCAATTCACCGGCCTGCGGCTGGCAAAGGATATCTGATGGCCGACAATCACGGGCTGAAACTCGTCGACCGCGACGACGACGGCATCGACCGCGCTTTTCGCGCCGACGTCCTGGAAGGGCTGCGGCAGGATCAGAAAGCGATCCCGGCGCGCTGGCTGTACGACGATGCCGGATCGCAATTGTTCGAGGATATCACCCAGGTCGAGGAATATTACCCGACCCGGTGCGAACGCGAGATCCTGGAAGCCCGGGGCGACGAATTTGCCGCCGAAGTGGGGCCGGGCCGGGCCGTGGTCGAATTCGGCAGCGGCTCCTCGGTAAAGACGCCCCTGCTGCTGGGCGCGATCGATCCGGCAGCCTATGTCCCGCTCGACATTGCAGGCGATTTCCTGCGCGCTGCGGCCGCCGACCTCGCCGCGAAATTCCCCGGCCTGCCGGTCCATCCGGTAGAAGCCGACTTCATGCGCCGGGTCGAATTGCCGGCAGAGGTCGCCGGAATGCCGAAACTGGGATTCTTTCCCGGTTCGACCATCGGCAACATGGTGCCACGCACCGCCGTGGACCTGCTCAGGACGATGCGCGAGACACTGGGGCAGGGCAGCCTGCTGCTGATCGGAATGGACCTGGTGAAGGACCCCGAAATTCTCGAGGCGGCCTATGACGATGCGAAGGGGGTCACGGGCGAATTCAACCTGAACCTTGCGCGCCGCATCAACCGTGAACTGGGCGGGACGATCCCCGTCGAGGATCTTTCCCACGAGGCGCGCTGGAACGACGACTTCGCCCGGATCGAGATGCATCTCGTCGCGGACCGGAACATGACCTTCGACGTCGCAGGTGAACGCTTCGCTATGAAGGCGGGCGAGACCATCCACACGGAAAACAGCCACAAGTTCAAGCGTCGCAGCGCGAACACGCTCCTGCTGGCAGGAGGCTGGACCCCGGTTCGCCGCTGGCTCGACGAGGGAGAAAAGTTCAGCGTCGTCCTCGCCGAAGCCTCCGTGCCGAGAAGCGCGCCCTGATGAGCGAGGATGCCGTGGGCGACATCGCGATTATCGGGGCAGGCATGGCAGGCCTCGCCTGCGCTGTGCGGTTGAAAGAGGGCGGGGTGTCGCCCGTCCTGTTCGACAAGGGGCGCGGGCCGGGCGGACGCATGGCGACCCGGCGCGCCGAGATCGATGGCGAAACCGTCCGCTTCGATCACGGGGCGCAGTATTTTACCGTCAGGGATTCCGGTTTCACCGCGGCGGTCGCGGATTGGCGCGATGCCGGCGTGGTCGCGGACTGGCCGGCGGCCGGGGGCGACGCGGTGGTCGGCACGCCCGGCATGAACGCGCCCATACGGCACATGGCAGAAACGCAGGACGTCCGCTGGGCGACCCGCGTCGAACACATCGCCCGGGAGGACGACGGCTGGCAGCTCAGCATCGATGGCGAGGCGCATCGCTTCGCCCGTATTGTGATCGCCGTGCCTGCCGAGCAGGCGGCGGAGTTGCTTGCGGGACATCGCGATGGCTGGGAAGCCAGGGCGCGGGACAGCGCCTCGGAACCCTGCTGGGCAGTGATGGCGGCTTTCCGTGAAGAGTTGCCCCTCGGCGATGTTTTCAAGGGAGACGATGTGCGCTGGGCTGCGCGCAACTCGGCGAAGCCCGGCAGGGACGAAGGGGAGCACTGGGTCATCCATGCTTCGCCCGGCTGGTCCGCGCGAAACCTTGAAATGGAGCGGGAAGAGGCGAGTGAGGCTATCCTCTCCGCCTTCTTCGAGGAGACAGGTGTCGCCCCGCGATCACCTCATCATCTGGCGGCACATCGCTGGCGTTTCGCGATGACCGATCCGGCACCCGGAGAGGCGAGCCTTTGGGACTGCGAGGAAGGCATCGGCGTGTGCGGCGACTGGCTGTCGGGCCCCCGCGTGGAGAATGCGTGGATATCGGGCGATCATCTGGCGAAGGCGATCTTGGCCTAATCTTGCCAATTGCGGCCGCCTGAGCAGCAGCACCTGAACTGCCGCAAAATCCGTTCATACCAATGCCACAGGCGCGCCCCTATATAGGGGGCGTGGACCTGAAAAACCTCTTTGCCGCCATCGCCGAACGCATCGCCGCGATACCCCAGTCCCAGCTCCTGATGCTGGCCGTCGGTGCCATGCTGGTCGGCTGGATCGGCAGCATGATGCGCCGCGGCGGCGTCCCGCTGGCGGGCCTGGTTCGGGGTGCGAGCACGATCGTCCTGGTCGGGGTCCTTGTCACCGTGGTCCTGCAGATCGCCCGGCTGGATCCGCGGCTCGATGTCGCCATGCCCGGCATGGGCCTGCCCGAGCAGACGGTCGTGGGTGAGGAAACACGGATACCGCTCGCGCAGGACGGACATTTCTGGCTGCAGGCAGAAATCAACGGCGTGCCGGCGGATTTCCTGGTCGATACGGGCGCAACGCTGACTGCCGTGTCGCAAACGACGGCCGACGCGGCCGGTCTGGAGCCCAATCGCCAGCGCCTGCCGGTCCAGATGACGACGGCCAACGGCACGATGACGGTTTCCATGACGTCGATTGGTGAACTGCGCTTCGGCAATGTGGCCGCGCGCGGCCTCGATGCGGTTATCGCGCCGAACATGGGGACGACGAACGTGCTGGGCATGAACCTGCTCAGCCGGCTGGCCGGTTGGCGGGTGGAGGACAACGTCATGATCCTGACGCCGAACAATCCTCAGGACGATCTGGTCCGCGCTTCGGAATGAACACTGGTGCGCAATAATATTACAAGCAATGTTCATGCTGCGGTGCACAAAATGGGCAAAAGTGGACTCTAGTCTATGGAAGTTGCTTTTTGAGGGGCTTTCCAAAAGATGAATAAATCGTAAGGTTTCCCTTCTTGGGTGGTGCCGAGTCGCCGGGCCCCGGCGGCATAGTCACCTCAGAAATAGGGGAATATCTCATTACGACTGCCAACGGGCTGCGCCGCAGCCTTCTACTGGCCACCAGCTTCGCGGCCATTTCCGCCACGGCCCCCGCCGTCGCGCAGGAAGTGGACGAAGACCAGTTCCGCGTCGCGCCGGAACGGGCTTCGGTAGTGAATACTTCAATGACCGCAACCGGCTTTGACATGAACGCACAGGCGGGCGATCTTCAGATTGAAGATTACCGCGTCGTCGTCCCAGGTATCGTGGATCCGAACCTTCCGCCGCCAGATGGCGTGCTGGATATTACCGGTGTCAACGGCGTCGGCATGATGTATCGCGATCCTGGCTTTGTTTGTTCCGGTTCGCTGGTCAATCCACGCATGGTGATCTTTGCCGCGCACTGCGTGAACGACGTTCCGGAGGAAGAATACGGAGCCGACACGGGCGGCACGGCAATCGCCTTCTCGTTTGGCGACAATGCGCTTCCGGGCTTTCGGGCGTGGTTCAACAATGGTTTAAACACCGATGAATCGCTTGCGGTCTATGACGTCGAGAACGTCTGGTACGATGCGCGCTCGCTCGAGGGCGACAATATCGGCTTCCTTGAAGCAGATATTGCGATCGCCACGCTGGACACTCCGGCATTCGATGTTCCTAAGTGGGCACTTCTGTTTACCGCCCTGGATCAGCAGGAGCACGCTGTCGTTACTGGCTATGGCCGCTCGGGTAACGGCTCCACAGGCGATCAGCAGGGTATCGACTGGCGCCGCCGCGCTGGCGAGAATTACGTTTCTTGGCTCGGTTCGATCGATGACCGTAACAGGTTCCTGTTCGGTCAGCCTTTTGGTGATAACCCGTCATCCCTCTACTGGACGGCCTTTACGTGCCGCGAGCCTAACAACGACATTGGTTGCGAGTTCGATTTCAAGATCTTTGGTGAAAATGACGTCGCCCTGCCGCTGGAATCGACCACAGCTGGCGGCGACTCCGGTGGCCCGCTGATTATCGACCAGAAATGGGAAATTCCGGTGATTGCCGGCGTTCTTTCCGGCGGCTCGCGCTTTTTCGGGCCCCAAGTTTTCAGCAGCTTTGGTACGGTCAGCTTCTATCAGCCGCTTTTCGAATATTGGCAGCTGATCGTCGAGAACAATCCTTATGTATTTGCCACGGCATTCGAAGGAGACTTCAACTGGGATGATTCCAGCGCATGGGTCCAGCAGCTCGATCCGGCCTATCAGGTCGAAGTAAATGGAGAGCTGGTCAACGGCGTACCGTCTACTTTGGGCACGGAAACCGCGGGCGGCGCTGCCGGCTTCGGCGACGTCTGTTTCTTTGAAGATTGTCAGGAATTCGATTACGAAGCGGTGATTGTCGCGGACGGAGTGAATTACGCCGATGTTCCTAATGGGCCAGGCACTACGAATTTCGTGCCAGACAACCAGATTTCGGACCCCCGGAACAACGTTAAGCCGCGCTATTACGAAGTAACGCTGAGCGAAGCCGGCACGATTACACTGTCGTCCGAGAAGACCATTGACTGGTTCAATCTCGAAGGCCAGGCGACCCTCGCGGTTAGCGAAAGCGGAACGCTGAATGTGCTGGGTGATTATTTTCAGCGCGGCGGGCAGACCGATATTAATGGTCTGGTTTCTGCCGGGGAAGTTTTCTTTGGTGCGGGGGTCGTCACAGGTCGCGGTACGTTCCAAGCGGACTTTACCACGGTCGGTGCAGCCTTCGTTTCTCCGGGTGACGCCAATGTGTTCACCCGGTCAAAGAACCGGATATTCGGCGAGCTGACCTTCGACGGCGATCTGATCCTGACATCGGGAAGTGTTCTCGCTATCGATCTGGGGCGCAGCGACAACGACCTGCTTACCGTTACAGGCACGGCCCAGCTTTCCAACGGGGAATCCGAAGGTGGCGCGCTTTTCCTACGTACAAGCGGTAATTCCGTCGCCCCGCGCGATGGTCAGCAATTCACAATCCTGACGGCTGGTAACGGCGTCGAGGGCGAATTCGGAAGCACTGTCAGCCTGTTCGGCAATCTGAATTCAAATGTGACATATAACGACAATGACATCGTCATATCGCTCGAAGCAGGCCGCTTCAGCGAGTACTCCCTCACGGGTGCGAAAGGACTGTCGAAGGGCAAACGCGATATCGTGGCTTCCTTCGCGCAGGGCCTCGACGACTTACGCGATGCCGGACACTATGACAGCCTGTACAACCTGTTCGGCCACGTCGATGTGATGGACCCGTACACGCTCGCCTCGACGCTTTCGTCCTTTGCACCGAGCTTCAACAGCGAGGCGTCGGGTCTTCGGGAGCGTCAGAGCCGTGTGCTGTTCAACGGCGTGACCGATCGCCTGTCGGTGATGGGCGGCGCTGCCGGCGGCTCGCTCAGCATCACGGGCGCGCCGCGTGCCGCGATCGGCGGCTCGTACGAGAGCGCTGCTGTCAGCACCCGCCTGGGTGTTGCCGGGCTTGCCCCGACCAGCGAGGCGCAGATGGCGCTTCCGGAAGGCGTGACCGGCTTCGTGACGGGCGGCGTGATCAGCTCGGCCAACAGCTTCGGCGTCAACGACACCGCAGCCGACGGCCAGCGTTCGAGCTATTTCGGCATGGGCATCGAGCACGAGATGGCCAAGAACCTGACCATGGGCGTGGCCTTCGGCCGCGCATCGGGTCGCAGCAATATCGGCGGCGACTTCGCCGATAGCGAGCTGAACCAGGTGGCGGGCTATGCCTCCTACGATCTTGGCGGCGGGGCCTATCTGGGCGCTGTCGGCACGATGGAGAACGCCGAGCTGGAGACCACGCGTTCCGGCTTCGACGGGACCAATGGCTACCAGCTGCTGGGCGCCTCCAAGGTCAGCAAGATGACCGCGATGGCAGAGGCCGGCGTCAATGTCGGTATCTCCAGCGGCCTGACGCTGACGCCGCGGGCCCAGATGGCCTGGTCGCGCACGCATCTGGACGGCTTCGACGAGATCGGTGGCGAGACCGCCCTTCAGATCGACGACCTGAAGACCGAGCAGCTGCAAGCGCGCTTCGGCGCCAAGCTGGCCGGCCAGCAGGGCGTTGCCGGCAAGTGGGCGATCGTCCCGCAGGTGCAGGCCGACTACGTTCGCGTGGTGGGCGGCAGCAATGACGGCATGACGGTCCGGTTCGCCGGGGCCAGCGACGTGCCGATCGCCCTGCCGTTCGCAGGCGGCGACACCAGCTGGGGCGAGGTCCGCGGCGGCGTGAAGCTGACCAACGGCACGGTCCAGTTCGGTGCCAGCTTCGAGACCGCCATCGGCCGCGAAGACTTCCGCGACGACCGCGCTATGGCCGACCTGACGGTCCGCTTCTAAGCGAAAGCAGACGTTCCCTCGGCGCCGGTCAGCCGGCAACGGGAGCCAAACAAAAAGGGCCGCGGAGAAATCCGCGGCCCTTTTTGCAGCTTTACAAGCGGGGAGCGATTCAGCCGCAGTGGGCCTGCGCGACGCGGCCTTCCTCGTCGGTCAGCACGGTCAGGCGGTCGGTGCGGTAATCCATCGTCATCGCTTCACCCGGGCCGACCACGCGCTGCACTTTCGCGCCGCTTTCCTTCATCATCGCGGCCAGCGTCTCTGGCGAAGCTGCCTGCCCGACATAGGCGGCGAGGCCATCTTCGCGGCAGGCACCGATGCCGTCCAGGAACGCGCGCTCTTCCTCTGTATATTCCCGCTCGCCGCCGGCACTGGGTTCTTCCCGTTCCATCGTGTCTTCTCCGGCAGAGCCCTGCGAGCCGCCCTCGTCCGGGTAGGCTGCACAGCCTGCCAACGGCATGACGGCCATGGGGAGGGCGGCGATCAGGATCTGGATTGTCTTCATGGCAGGCAGCCTAGCGCAAAGGCAGCGCACTGCAAGATGAACGGACGGGAGAAAAATGGCTGGGGTGGCAGGGATCGAACCTGCGAATGGCGATACCAAAAACCGCTGCCTTACCACTTGGCTACACCCCAGCAGGCGGATGCCCCTATAGCGTGTGGTGCGCAGATGGGAAGGGTGTAGAAGCATTGCCATGACCGATCTTCCCACCGCCCGCCGGATACTCGACACGCTGGTCGGGTTCGACACGACCAGCCACCGCAGCAATCTTGCGCTGATCGCATGGGTCGAGGACTATCTGCGCGGCCACGGCGTCGCGTCGGAGCGGGTGGCGAACGAGGAGGGGACGAAGGCGAACCTGTTCGCGACCTGCGGACCCGCTCTGCCGGGCGGGGTGATCCTGTCGGGCCATACCGATGTCGTCCCGGTCGAGGGGCAGGATTGGAGCGGCGACCCGTGGACCGTGCGCGAGGATGGCGGCAGGCTGACCGGGCGGGGCGTCACCGACATGAAGGGGTTCATCGCACTCGCTCTCGCCTTCGTTCCGCGTTTTGCGAAGGGCGACCTGCCGGTGCATCTGGCGCTGAGCTATGACGAGGAAGTCGGCTGCCAGGGCGCGCCTGCCATGATTGCCCGGATGGCGAAGACCATCCCCGCCCCGCGCCTCGCCATCGTCGGCGAACCCAGCTCGATGCGCGTCGTGACAGGGCACAAGGGCATCGCCGTGCACGAGGTGACGATCCGCGGGCACGAAGCGCACAGCTCCCTGACCGAGCAGGGCCTGTCCGCCAACATGGTCGCCATCGACCTGATGCACGAGCTGTCGGTGCTGGCCGCGCAATTGCGTGAGCGCGCCGATCCCGAAAACGGCTTCGACCCGCCGCAGGCCACGCTGACCGTCGGCGTGATGGAGGGCGGGGAAGCGGCCAATATCCTGGCAGGCCATGCGCGCTTCGTTTTCGACCTGCGCTGCCCGCCGGGGGAGGATCCGGACGCGATCCTCGCGCCGTTCCTGGCGAAGTGCGAGGAAATGGACGCAAACATGAAAGCGCGTTTCCCCCATTGCGGCGTCAGCGTTGAGCGTCATGCGGGCACGCCGCCGATGACGCCGCTCGGCAGCGAGGACGCAGTGGCCTTCGTGCGCCGCCTGACGGGCGAGAATGCCGCGCCGGTGCAGGTCGCCTATGCGGCAGAGGGCGGCCAGTTCCAGCGGGCCGGCTTTCCGACCGTCATCTGCGGACCCGGAAGTATCGAGCAGGCGCACCAGCCCGATGAATGGATCGCGCTCGCTCAGCTGGAGGCGGGCGCCCGCTTCATGGACCGCCTCGCCTCCGAACTGGGCGGATAGCGCCTAGACCGACTTGCCTGCGAAATCGGCGGCCGAATGCCGGTTGGGCAGCTTCGCGTCCTCGTCGTCGCCCCAGCTCTTGTTGACGATGAGCGCGCGGCGGGCGGCCGGACGCTCCCCGATGGTGTTCGCCCAGCGCGCGACATTTTCGTATTCGTCGATGCTCAGGAAGGTCTTGGCGTCGTTATAGATCACGCCCTTGAAGAACGGCGCCAGCCAGGGCCAGGCGGCCATGTCGGCAATGGTATATTCGTCCCCGGCAAGGAAGCGGGTTTGCGCCAGCCGCTTGTCCGCGACATCGAACAGGCGCTTCGTTTCCATGGCGTAGCGGTTGATGGGGTATTCGTATTTCTCCGGCGCGTAGGCGTAGAAATGGCCGAAGCCCCCGCCGATGAAGGGCGCGCTGCCGACCTGCCAGAACAGCCAGCTGAGCATTTCCGCGCGGCCTGCGGGCGTCTCGCTCAGGAAAGCGCCGTATTTCTCGGCGAGGTGCAACAGGATCGCACCGCTTTCGAAAACGCGAATGGGATTGGGGCCGGTCCGGTCGACCAGCGCGGGGATCTTGGAATTGGGATTGATGTCGACGAAGCCGCTGGTGAACTGTTCGCCTTCGCCGATATTCACGATCCACGCATCGTATTCGACCGAGAAGCCTGCCTCGATCAGCTCTTCCAGGATCAGGTTTGCCTTCACGCCATTGGGGGTCGCCAGCGAATAGAGCTGGAAGGGATGTTCGCCGCTGGGCAGTTCCTTTTCCTCCCGCGCGCCGGAGACCGGGCTGTTGATATTGGCGAACCGGCCGCCATTCTCGGCATCGTGGGTCCAGACCTTGGGCGGGGTGTAGGTATCGCTCATTTCGGGCATCTCCTGCGTTTCATGCGGGGCTCGCGGATTTTCGTTTCGTCGCAAATGGCCCCATGCAGGTGGAACCGCAAGGCGGGCGCGCAGGTTTGCTTCGCATGGCTACCCAACCCGACCACCTGATCTTCGTCGACGACCAGTTGCCCGGCATCACGCGCAAGGGAGCCGGCAAGGGCTGGGCCTATTACGATGCCAAGGGACGGCTGATCCGGGACCGCGCCGAAAAAAAGCGGCTGAACGCCATCGCCCTGCCGCCCGCCTATGTCGATGCCTGGTTCTGCCCTGCACCCAACGGGCATATTCTTGCCACCGGATACGATGCGAAGGGCCGCAAGCAGTATCGCTACCACCCCGACTTCCGCGCAATGCGGGAAAGCGAGAAGTTCGACCGCTGCCTGGCCTTCGGCGAATTGCTGCCGCTGATCCGCAAGCGCGTGCTGGAAGATCTCGAAGGCGACGCACCGACCCGCACCCGCACTCTTGCGGCCGTCGTGCGGCTCCTGGACATGGGTTTCATCCGCATCGGCAACCAGGCCTATGCAAAGAAGAACAAGAGTTTCGGTGCATCGACCCTGCGCGACCGTCACGCCAGGATCGACGGAAGCAAGGTTTCGATCAGTTTCATCGGCAAGGGCGGCAAGCAGCGCGACCTTACGCTGGACGACGAGCTTCTCGCCCGCGCGGTGGAAGATGCGCGCGACGTGCCGGGCTATCACCTGTTCCAGTATGTCGATCCCGACGGATCGCGGCACGAGATCGGCAGCAGCGACGTCAATGCCTACTTGCGCGAAACCATGGGCGAGGAATTCTCGGCCAAGAATTTTCGCACCTGGCATGCAAGCGTGCTCGGCTTCGCGCGGCTGGCAGACGCGAAGGAGCGGCCGACCATCACGATGCTGCTGGACGAAGTCTCGGGCCGTCTGGGCAATACGCCCGCGGTGGCCCGACGGAGCTACATCCACCCTGCGGTGATCGACGTGCTGGCGCGCGAAGATGACGGTTGGGAATCCTGGAAGGCACGACTGAAGCTGCCGCGCGCGACCAAATATCTGACACGTCATGAGAACGGACTGATCGCCATGCTGCGCGAATGCCCCGATTGCGAAGAGCTGCTCGCCGCCGCGTGATCCTTACCGAGCTTGCGCTCGGGCGCTTGTTCGGGAACAGGGGGCATCATGAGTGAAACCGGCGCGCATCCCTTCTTCGACATGCACACGCACGGCTTCGTGCGGGTCGCGACCAGCACGCCCCATGTGCGCACGGCGGACATCGCCTACAACACCGCCGCCATCATCGAGCAGGCACGCGCGGCCGATGAACAGGATGTCGACCTGCTGCTGTATCCGGAACTGTGCCTGACATCCTATGCGGTCGACGATCTGCACATGCAGCAGGCGCTGCTCGATGCGACGGAAAATGCCGTCGCAGAAGTGGTCGCGGCGTCGAAGGAGATCACCCCTGTCCTGATCATCGGGGCAGCCCTTCGCAAGACCGGGCGGATCTACAATTGCGCGCTGGCCATTGCGAACGGCCGTCTTCTGGGTGTCGTGCCCAAGAGCTTCCTGCCCAATTACCGCGAGTTCTACGAGAAACGCTATTTTGCGCGCGGGCACAATGTGCAGGGGCAGGACATCACCGTGAACGGGGAAACCGTGCCGTTCGGGACGGACCTGGTCTTCGGGGCGGAAAACCTGCCCGGCTTCACCTTCGGGATGGAAATCTGCGAGGATTTCTGGGCCCCGCAGCCGCCCGGCACGCTGGCCGCGCTCGCCGGGGCAACGATCCTGTGCAACCTGTCCGCCAGCCCCATCACCATCGGGCGGAGCGAGGACCGGCACCTGCTGTGCAAGGCCAGTTCCAACCGCTCCATCTGCGCCTACGCCTATTCCGCCAGCGGCCATGGAGAAAGCACGACCGACCTTGCCTGGGACGGGCAGGGCATGGTCTACGAACTGGGCGAGCTGATGGTCGAGAGCGTGCGCTTCGACTTCGATGCAGAGCTGTGCGTGACCGATATCGACACGGCGCGCATCCTGTCCGAACGCATGCGCAACGGCACGTTCAACGATGGTGCGGAATATGCCGGCCGGCCGGAAGACTGGTTCCGCCGCGTGGGATTCACCCATCGCTATCGCGGCGGCGATATCGGCCTGCGCCGCGCCGTGCGCCGTTTCCCTTTCGTGCCGAACCGGCCGGGCAAGCTGGACGAGGATTGCTACGAGGCTTTCAACATCCAGGTCGACGGCCTGATGCGGCGAATGCAGGCGGCGAAGCCCAAGTCGCTGGTCATCGGGATTTCCGGCGGGCTGGACAGCACGCACGCCCTGCTGGTGGCGGCCAAGGCCTGCGACCGGCTGGGTCATCCGCGCAGCATGATCCGCGGCTACACCATGCCCGGCTTCGGCACGTCCGACGGCACGAAATCGAACGCGTGGAAGCTGATGGAGGCGAGCGGCATCACGGCGGAGGAAATCGACATCCGCCCGTCTGCCCGCACGATGCTGGAAAATATCCGCCATCCCTTCGCAGATGGCGAGCCGGTCTACGACACCACCTTCGAGAACGTGCAGGCGGGCCTGCGCACCGATTACCTCTTCCGCCTTGCCGGGCAGCATGACGGGTTCGTGGTCGGCACGGGCGACCTCAGCGAACTGGCTTTGGGCTGGTGCACCTATGGGGTGGGCGACCAGATGAGCCATTACGGCGTCAATTCGGGCGTGCCGAAAACGCTGATCCAGTACCTCATCCGCTGGACGGAGAGGACCGACCAGTTCGGCGGCGCGTTGGACGATGCGCTGGAAGCCGTGCTGGCGACAGAGATCAGCCCGGAACTGATCCCCGAAAGCGAGGATGGCGAAATCCAGAGCACGGAAGGCACGATCGGCCCTTACGAGCTCAACGACTTCTTCCTCCACCACCTGCTGCGCTATGGTCAGCGGCCCAGCCATGTCGCCTTTCTTGCCTGGCATGCGTGGCGTGACGCGCAGAGCGGGGTCTGGCCGATGCATTTCCCCGATGATCGCCGCAACCAGTACGCGCTTGGCGAGATCCGCAGCTGGCTGCGCAAGTTTTTGTGGCGGTTCTTCGAGTTCAGCCAGTACAAGCGCAGTGCGATGCCCAACGGTCCCAAGGTCACGGGCGCAGGCGCGCTCAGCCCGCGCGGCGACTGGCGTGCGCCCAGCGACGCGGTGGCGAAGCTGTGGCAGGCGGAACTGGACGAGAAAGTGCCGGAGAACTAGGCGCGAACGACTAGCTCCCCGGCACTCAATCAGATGCAGGATCAGGCGGCGAGCTTTTCCGCTTCCTGTTTCGCTTCGGCGATCTTCTCCTCGCCGCCTTCGCCCATGATGCCGTCTGCGGCGACATGGCGGACATCGCTGATGCCCAGGAAGCCAAGGAAGAATTTCAGCCACGGCGTCATGAAATCGATCTCGCTTTCCACCGTCGTCCCGCCGCTGGCGATGGCGAGATAGGCGGTCTTGCCGGTCAGCTTCCCCTGCGGCCCGCTGGGCGTGTATTCGAACGTGGTCCCGGCCCGGGCGACGAGGTCGGCCCATGCCTTGACCGTGGCAGGCATCGAGAAATTGTAGATCGGCGTGCTGAACACGATTCTGTCCGCCGCCTGTAATTCCTCGATCAGCGTATCGGCAATGGCTGCCAGCGCATGCTGGTCGTCCGTCCGATCGCCATAGGGCGCGAGATTGGCGGCGAAGCGATCGGCATCGACGAAGGGAATGTCGTTGTCCGACAGGTCGCGCACGGTGACATTCGCGCCCTCTTTCGCCGCCAGGCTGTCGACCACGCGCTGGCCGAGATCGTTAGATACGGATTCGCCGCCGCGAATGCTGGCCTTGATGTGCAGAATACTGGTCATGAAAAGTCTCCTTGTATCGTGGTTCAGGCCGCGTCGACGAGGACGAGTTCGCTGTCCTCCAGCGCGGTGATGGTGATGCTGTCCTCGCCCGTGATGGCAACACCGTCGCGGGCGTTTGCCCCGACACCGTCAGTGCCGTCCTCCACGCGGATCTTGCCGGTGGCGGGCACGAGATAGAGGTGCCGCGAGGCATCGCGCGGGGTGTAGGTGACGCTGGTCCCGGCCTTCACCGTCGCGCCGAGCACTTCCGCATCGGTGCGAATGGGCAAAGCGCCGCTGTCGTCGTTCGCGGCCACGTCATTCGCCGCGCCGCTGGCGAGGGCGACGAACTGCCCGCTGCGTTCCCCCTTGGGGAACTTGCGCGCGCCCCAGCCGGGCTGCCCGCCGCGTTCGCTCGGGATGATCCAGAGCTGGAACAGCGTGGTTTCCTCGTCCTCCGCATTCCATTCCGAATGCTGGACGCCGTTGCCCGCGCTCATCACCTGCACGTCGCCCGCCTCGGTGCGGCCTTCATTGCCCATGCTGTCGCGGTGGGTGATCGCCCCGGTGCGGACATAGGTGATGATCTCCATGTCGCTGTGGGGGTGGGTGGGGAAGCCGCTGTTCGGCGCGATCCGGTCGTCGTTCCAGACGCGCAGCGCGCCCCAGTTCATCCGCGCCGGGTCATGGTAACCGGCGAAGGAAAAATGGTGATGCGCATCCAGCCAGCCGTGACTGGCCGAGCCGAGCGTATTGAAGGGGCGAAGTTCGATCATGGGCTGTCTCCTCTAAGGTTGAGCGGAAGGTAGGGCTTGCCGTTCCATCGGAAAACTGGGATAAAATAAGCCATGATGTTCGGAAAATCAGAATGGTAAGCGAGGCGCCATGAAACTGGCCGATCCCACGCTGGACCAGATCCGGATATTCCTCGCCGTGGAGGAGGAGGGCAGTTTCGGCGGTGCCGCCCGGCGCATGGGGCGCGCCGTGTCTGCCATCAGCTACGGCATCGCGCAGATGGAGGCGCAGCTGGGCGTCGCGCTGTTTGCCCGCGAAGGCTCGCGAAAGCCGGTGCTGACCGATGCGGGCCGCGGCCTCCTGCCGGAGGCGCAGGCCATCGCCGACCGCGCCGATGCCCTGCTCGCGAAAACGCGCAGCCTGCATGCCGGGCTGGAAAGCGATATCGGGCTGGCGCTGGACGTCATGGTGCCGGGCGAAGTCACCGCCCATGCCTTGCGAGAGTTCCGAACATTATTCCCGACCGTGTCACTGCGCCTGCAGGTGGAGGCTCTGGGCGCGGCTGCGGCCTGCCTGCTGGACGGGCAATCCGAACTGGCCATCGGCGGCCCCGTCATCGGCGACCATCCCGAGCTGGAAAGGCAGGCCATCGGGGAGGTCGAGCTGGTCCCGGTGGCAGCCCCCGGACACCCCCTTGCACGAGGCGGCATCGCAACGGGGCAGAGCCGCGAGCATCTGCAGCTTGTCCTGTCCGACCGGTCCAGCCTGACCGAGGGGCGGGAATTTTCCGTACTCAGCCCGCGAAGCTGGCGGCTGGGCGATCTCGGCGCCAAGCACGCCCTGCTGAAACAGGGCATCGGCTGGGGCAACATGCCGCGCCCGATGGTGGCAGACGATCTGGCGAGCGGGGCGCTGGTGCTGCTGGACCTGCCGGAAAAACCGGGTGCGGCCTATGCGCTGAACGCGATCTGGCGGCGCGATACGCGGCCCGGCCCCGCCACAAGCTGGCTGATCGACACATTCCGCGAACGACTGAGGGGGTGTCCGGTCTAGGTCCTGCCGAACACGACCGGCGCGTCGCCCGGCTTCCAGACGTCGTATTTCGTCATTACCGACTGGAACAGGTCGGACGCCAGATGCCCCTCCAGCCATGCCTGCACATGGGAGATGGGCTGGGCGTCGAACCAGTCGCGGTCGGTATTGGCGAACTGGCGGATGAAGGGAAACAGGGCGATGTCGGTAAAGCCGCGCCGTTCGCCGCCGATCTGGCGCTGGCGCGCGAGCAGCAGGTCGAGATCGCTCAGGATGGCCAGCGCCTCGCCCCGGTGGTCGACTTTACCGTGATGCGGATCGTCCTCGTAGCGGTTGGGATATTTGTAGCGGTCGAGGTGATGCTTGAAATCGCCGTCGAACAGTCGCAGCAAGGCCGCGTTCTCGCTTGCCAGCCAGCCTTCGGGGTCGCTTTGCCCCAGCGCCCAGCGCATGAT
Organism: Altererythrobacter sp. MTPC7; assembly: GCF_042851395.1. Lineage (NCBI taxonomy): Bacteria > Pseudomonadati > Pseudomonadota > Alphaproteobacteria > Sphingomonadales > Erythrobacteraceae > Altererythrobacter > Altererythrobacter sp. MTPC7. The sequence goes on from NZ_BTGS01000002.1 coordinate 195,486, forward strand.
GTCGAGGCTTTCTTCCAGCACCGTGCCGTCCGGCAATTGCAGGACCGGGACGGTTCCCTTGGGCGATGCTTCGAGCAGGCCGACGGGCTTGTCCGCCAGCTTCACCTCGCGCAAGATCGCCTGCATCCCGCTGATCCGCAGACCCATCCGCCCGCGCATGGCGTAGGGGCAGCGGCGGAAGCTGTAGAGGATAGGGTATTCGCTCGCCTGACCGGTCATGGGAATTTCGGGCCCCATTCGCTTTCCCAGTCGCCGCCGTCCTTCAATTCCTTTTCCGGCAAGACTGCGCCGACATGCGCCTCGCCGCGTTTGCGGGCGAGCTCTTCCTGCCTGTGCCGCTCGGCATAGCGGGCGCGGTCCTCGTCCGTCCGCTCGTCGATGCAACCGGCGCAGGAGACGCCCTCGACATAATGCTTCGACTTCATGTCGTCCTGGTTCAAGGGGCGGCGGCAGGCGCGGCACAGCGTGTAGCTGCCGGTTTCGAGCCCGTGCTTCACCGTCACCCGCTCGTCGAAGACGAAGCATTCGCCTTCCCACTGGCTCTCTTCCTCGGGCACGGTTTCGAGATATTTCAGGATGCCCCCCTTCAAGTGAACGACATCTTCCACCCCTTCGCCGCGCAGGAAACTGGTGGATTTCTCGCAGCGTATGCCGCCGGTGCAATACATCGCGACACGCGGCGTCTTGCCCTGGCCGAGCAATTCATCGCGCCGCTGCCGGAACCATGCGGGGAAGTCGCGGAACGTTTCCGTTTCGGGATCGATCGCGCCTTTGAACTTGCCCGCTGCGACTTCGTAATCGTTACGCGTGTCGATCAGGATCGTGTCCGGATCGGCGATCACCTCGTTCCAGTCATGCGGCGAAACATAGCGCCCGACACTCGCGGTGGGATCGACCGACGGCTCGCCCATCGTCACGATCTCTTTCTTCAGCCGCACCTTCATGCGGTAGAACGGCATTTCGGCCGCGCGCGAGAATTTCAGCTCCAGCGTCTCGCAGCCGGGCAGGGCGCGGATGTGATCGAGCACCGCGCCGACAGCATTCTCGCCCCCGGCAATCGTACCGTTGATCCCTTCCGGTGCGAGAAGGAGCGTGCCTTTGACACCAGCTTCGTTGCACGCAGCCAGCAAAGGTGCGCGCAGGGCAGCGGGATCGCTGAACGGGGTGAAGCGGTAAAGCGCGGCGACCTGTATCGGGAGGCTTTCGGCCATCGACCTAAAGCTTCGTCACCCAGCCGTGGGTGTCCTTCGCTGCGCCTTTCTGGATCGCCACCAGCCGCTCGCGCAGTTTGGTGGTGAGCTGGCCGGGGCCGCCGTTGCCGATGGTAAACTCTCCGTCCGGACCGGCGACCGTGCCCACGGACGTCACGACTGCCGCGGTGCCGCAGGCCATCGTCTCGGTCAGGCGGCCCATGGTTGCATCGGCGCGCCATTGGTCGATCGAATAGGGCTCCTCGCGCAATTGAAGGCCTTCCTCGCGGATGAGCTGGATCAGGCTGTCGCGGGTGATGCCCGGCAGGATCGTGCCGGTCAGCGGCGGGGTGACCACGCTGCCGTCGTCGAACACGAAGAACAGGTTCATGCCGCCCAGTTCCTCGATCCACTTGCGCTCGACCGCATCGAGGAAGACGACCTGGTCGCAGCCCTGCTCGATGGCCTCGGCCTGCGGGACGAGGCTGGCCGCGTAATTGCCCCCGGTCTTCGCCGCGCCCGTGCCGCCCGGCGCCGCGCGCACGTAATCCCGGCTGACCCAGATCTTCACCGCCGGTGCGCCGGACTTGAAATAGCCGCCGACCGGGCAGGCGATCAGGATATATTTGTACTGCTTTGCAGGCCGGACGCCGAGGAAGGCTTCGGAAGCGAACATGAAGGGCCGCAGATACAGCGCGCCGCCTTCGATGGTGGGGACCCAGTCCCGGTCCGCCGCGACGAGCTGGCGGATCGATTCCATGAACAGCTCCTCGGGCAATTCGGGCATCGCCATCCGGCGGGCGCTAGCGTTGAAGCGCGCGGCGTTCGCCTCGGGACGGAACAGGGCGAGGCCGTCATCCGCCTGCTTGTAGGCCTTCATCCCTTCGAACACTTCCTGCGCGTAATGCAGGACAGAGGCGGCGGGATCGAGGCTGATCGGTTCGCGCGGACCGATGCTGGCCTGATGCCAGCCACCTTTTTCCGCATCGTAGTCGATCACCACCATGTGATCGGTGAAATTGGTCCCGAAACCGGGGTCGAGCAGCACCTGGTCGCGCGTGGCGGACGGTACGGGCGCGGGGTGGGGGAGGGCCTTGAAATCCATAGTGCGCGCGTAATGGGACACAGCGGTTGAAGCAAGGTTATCGAGGGGGGTTGCGTGTTTGCGAACCGACTTCCGTCGGTTCGTCCTCGCTAGACGCGCAGCAAGCTGCGCCCGCTGCGGGCGGGCACGTCAGGGTGCATGCGTGAGGAAGCAAGGGGCACGGACGTGCCCCGCCCGCAGGGTCCAAACAAAAAATGAAAAGGGCAGCTTCTCGCCCGTAGGAGAAGCTGCCCCAAGCATGGTCAGCGGTCGTAAAATGCCGCTCACAAAGCCTTACTCGGCTAGAGAATGTTACCGAATATGCTCCGTGCGGGATTTCACCGACCTCGCAACTGAACCATGAGACATCGGATCACCTCCTTTCAAGCTATGAAGCAAGACCCCGCCGTTTCACCGGGGGCCGAGCAGGGCGTTCTGCGCCGAACTCGAGAGCGAATGTGAGTCCTTCGGACCGGGAAAACAAGCCTTGAAGAAATGTTTTCCCACGTCATACTCGCGCCTCCGTTTTCCAGGCGGCCGGTTGGTCTGGCGCCTTGTGCAAACAGCCTAGCGGCAATCCTCGATAACCCGTGTCACTTCGGCCCATGCCGGCACGTAGAGCGTCTCCAGCCCGCTCGTCTCGACGGCAAAGCGTCCGCGAGAGAATGCCATGGCATCCAGCAGCCGGTCGCTTGCCTGCAGCGTCGCAATGATCATCGGGCGGCCATCGGGCGAAGGCGTCGCCGTCAGCATCCGGTCCGCCGTTTCGGTGCGGATGCGCATGGGAAGCTCGCTGGCGGCATTGCCGGCGCGCACGATCCGCACGGTGCGGTCCGTCTTGCGGCATTCCAGGCCGAGACGAGCCGCCTCTCCGGCTGGACCGAACAGGGCGTAGCTGAGGCCCGCGCCGTCCGTGTAACTCCAGTCGCCCGGCGTCTGCGGTGCATCCAGCCAGTTCTCGTAAACCGGTGCAGGCGGAGGCGGCGGCGGCGCGGGCGCTGGCTGTACGGGCTGCGAAGGCGGGGGCGGTGTCGGTTCCGGCGCGGGCGGGGTGCAGCAGGCAACGCCAAGGCAGCCGATGAGCAGCGCAGCTTTTGCGGCGCGGCTACGCAGAAGGGGACGATGTGCGGGATTTCGATTCTGTGCAGGTGACATAGTGTCTCAATGCGCGCTAACCGCCTTCGGGTCCATGCCAAAGAAAATACGCCTCGACCAATTGCTCGTCTCGCGCGACCTGGCGCCCAGCCGCACCCGTGCTCAGGCGCTGGTGATGGCCGGCGCGGTCTTTTCCGGCGAGGTAAAGATGACAAAGCCCGGGCAGCAAATGGCAGAGGACGCGCCGCTGGAGGTGCGCGGCCGCGACCATCCGTGGGTGGGCCGCGGCGGGATCAAGCTGGCCCATGCTCTGGCCCATTTCGGCCTCGACCCCGCAGGCGTCACCGCGATGGATATCGGCAGCTCTACCGGCGGGTTCACCGACGTCCTGCTGACGAGCGGGGCGGCGCATGTCTTCGCCGTCGATTCCGGGACCAACCAGCTCGCCTGGAAATTGCGGCAGGACGACCGGGTGACCGTGCTGGAGCAGACGAGCGCGCGCATCCTGACGCCTGCCCATATCGACCGGCCCTGCGACTGGGTGGTGTGCGATGCGAGTTTCATCAGCCTGCAAAAGGTGCTGGAACGCCCGTTCGAACTGGCCGCGACCCGGTGCCGGGTTGTTGCGCTGATCAAGCCACAATTCGAGGTCGGGCGCGAGGAAGTGGGCAAGGGCGGCGTGGTGCGCGACCCCGCGCTTCATCAGCGTACCTGCGACGAGGTGCAGGCTTGGCTGGAGACGACCGGCTGGCGCGTGGAAGGCATCGTGGAAAGCCCGATCAAGGGGCCGGAAGGCAATACCGAATTCCTGATTACCGCGACCCGGGGCTAGGCCGCCCAGGGCTCCGGCGCGATTCCACAATGGGACAGATCGCCCGCAGCGCTTGCGCCTGCCTGTCCCACGGGGCAAACCCCGCGCCGTTGGTCGCACCGAATCGACTGGAGGATACATGACAGGTCTCGCCTCACGCGGGCAGCTGCGCGCAAGTTTGCTGCGCTGGTCGTTGTTCACGATCCCTGCCTGCGTCCTGCTGGGCTTCCTGTCCGGCTTCCTGTTCCAGTCGGGCCCCGAAAACCCGTGGTTCGCGATGCTGGAAAAACCCGCCATCTACCCGCCGCCGTCGCTGTTCGGCATCGTGTGGACGATCCTGTATGTCATGATGGGGTTCGCGCTGGCACTGGTCTGCGCCGCATGGGGCGCGCGTGGGCGGACGCTGGCAATCACGCTCTTCATCCTGCAATTCCTGGTCAATCTCGCCTGGACGCCGACCTTTTTCGGCGCGCAGGAGATCACGCTGGCCCTAATTGTCATCGGGGTGCTGGACGTTCTGCTGGTCGCGACCATCATCGCGTTCTGGCGGGTGAGGAAACTGGCGGCGATCCTGCTGCTGCCCTATCTCGCCTGGGCGCTGTTCGCGACCGTGCTGAATTACCAGTTCCTGCAGCTCAATCCCGATTACGATGCGCCCATGCCCAGCAATGCGGCCCAGCGTATCGAACTCTGAACGCATCGAACTCTGGGCGCATCGCTTTCTGACAGTGGGCGCAAAGCCCTTGCAGGAGCGGTGCCGGCACGCCAGATAGCTTCCATGCAGAGCCAGAACCCCATGATCGCCGATTTCGTGAAGCTGATGAACGGAGCGGCCGGCACCTTTGCCGGCATGACCCGCGAGGCGCGGGAAACGGCGCGGGAGCGCGTGAAGGAAACCGTCGGCGGCCTCGATTTCGTCAGCCGGGAGGAATTCGACGCGGTGAAGGCCATGGCCGCCAAGGCGCGCGAGGAGAACGAGGCGCTGGCCAAGCGGATCGAAGCGCTGGAAGCCAAGCACAAGCTGTAACGAGGCAAGGGCGCGCCCGTGGACCTGCGCGCGCCTGCGATCCTGCTGGCCGCGCGCGCGCACGGCGAAACCGCCGTCATCGCGCGGCTGCTGACGGAGCAGTACGGCGTGGTCGCTGCCTATGTTGCCGGCGGGCGGGGCCGCGTGCTCAGGCCGGTGGTCATTCCAGGTAATCTGGTCGAGGCCCAGTTGCGCGCGAAATCGGACAGCCAGCTGCCCTTCGCGAAGCTCGAATTGCTGGAAAGCCGCGGCCCGTGGCTGAGCGAGCCCCTGCCGGCCGCCGCGATCCAGTGGGTTACCGCGCTGACCGCCAGCGCGCTACCCGAACGCAGTCCGTATCCCGCGCTGTTCAACGCCTTGCAAGGCGTCCTTACCGCCATTTGCCAGGCGCCCAGCGCGCGCGGCTGGGCACGCGGCCTGCTTGTCTACGAGGCGCTGCTGCTGCGCGAAATGGGCTATGGCGGGATGCGGCCGGAGGCGGAGAGCCTAGCCGATATTGTCGCGGCCATGGAAAAACTGGAGGCGCCGATCGCCGAGTATTTGCTAACCGGGCGCACCCGGCAGGCGGCCGGACAGGTCCAGGGCCAGACGATGGCGGCCCGCGGCGCGCTGTTGGCGCGGCTGCGGCGAATGATTTGAGATACAGGCGGCAAGATCATGAAAATAGCGGTTTTTCCCGGTGACGGTATCGGCCCCGAGGTCACGGCGGAGGCCGTGCGGGTGCTGGAGACGCTGGACCTGCCGGGCCTGACCCTGTTCGAAGGCGATGTCGGCGCGGCTGCGTATCGTCGCCATGGCCACCCGCTGCCCGAAGAGACGCTGACCATGGCCCGCGAGGCCGATGCCGTGTTGTTCGGTGCGGTCGGCGATCCGTCCTGCGACAACCTGCCGCGCGGGCACCGGCCCGAACAGGCGGTGCTGGGCCTGCGCTCGCAGCTCGGCCTGTTTGCGAATTTGCGGCCTGCGACCATGTTCGAAGGGCTGGAGGATGCCAGCGCATTGAGGCCGGAGATTGCCCGCGAGATCGACCTGCTGATCGTGCGTGAACTCAATGGCGACGTCTATTTTGGCGAGAAGGGCACGCATACGCTGCCGGACGGCCAGCGCGAGGGCTGGGATCGCATGGCCTATTCGGCAGGCGAGGTGCGCCGCATCGCGCATACCGCTTTCCGCGCGGCGCAGACCCGCAGCAAACGCCTGACCAGCGTGGACAAGGCGAACGTGCTGGAAACCAGCCAGCTCTGGCGCGACGTGGTGATCGAAGTTGCGGCGGAGTATCCGGACGTGACGCTCGACCATCTCTATGTCGACAACGCCGCGATGCAGCTCGTCCGGGCGCCGGGGCAGTTCGATACGATCGTGACCGGCAATCTGTTCGGGGACATATTGTCCGACCAGGCCAGCATGTGCGTCGGCTCCATCGGCCTGCTCCCCAGCGCCAGCCTGGGCGAGCGGGAGACGCAGCACGGCATTTTCGGCCTTTACGAACCCATTCACGGCAGCGCGCCCGACATTGCCGGGCAGGGCAAGGCGAACCCGCTCGCCGCGATCCTGTCCGCCGCGATGATGCTGCGCCATTCCTTCGGCCGCGCACAGGACGCCGACCGGATCGAAAGCGCGGTGGCCCGTGTGCTGGCAGACGGGGTTCGCGGGTTCGACCTGGGCGGCGAGGCAGGGACAAGGGACCTCGGCGACGCGGTGCTGGCGCGTCTCTGAGGAGCCTTGTAACAGGCAGGGGCCATGCCCCAGCTTGCCGTCATCCTGCCCACCCTGAACGAGCGCGACAATCTGGCGTCGCTGGTCGAGCGGATCGCAGCCGCCCTGGCCGGTATCGCGTGGGAAATCGTCATCGTCGACGACGACAGTGCCGATGGCACGGCGGACCTTGCGCGCAGGCTGGCCGCGGCAGATGCCCGCATCCGGGTGCTGCACCGCATCGGGCGGCGCGGGCTTGCCTCTGCCGTGCTGGAAGGCGTGCTGGCGACGCCCGCGCGCTTCGTTGCCGTGATGGATGCCGACCACCAGCATGACCCGGCCTTGCTGGAACGCATGCTGGACTCGGTTGCGAACGGCCATGCGGACATTGCCGTTGCCTCCCGCTTCATGGAGGGTGCCAGCGCGGCGGGCCTGGACGGGGCGGGGCGCGTAAAAGCCTCCGGCCTTGCCAACCGGCTGGCGCGGGCCGTCACCGGCGTCCGGCTGAGCGATCCGATGAGCGGATATTTCCTGATGCGGACCGACGCCCTGCGCGCGCTTGCCCCGCGTCTGTCGGGCATCGGGTTCAAGCTCCTGCTCGACATCCTGTCTGCCGCGCCGGGGCAATTGCGCGTGACCGAGGTTCCGCTGCATTTCGCGGAGCGGCGCAGCGGGACCAGCAAGCTCGACAACGCGGTCGCCTTCGAATTCCTCGTCGGCCTCTACGACCGCTATCTGGGGCGGATCGTGCCGACGCGCTTTGCCATGTTCGCCAGCGTCGGCGCGCTGGGGGTGGCCGTGCATGTCGCGGTGCTGGCGCTGCTGCATGTGGCGCTTGGCAGCGGGTTCGTGTTCGCGCAGGCGCTGGCGACCCTTGCCGCGATGACGTTCAATTTCTGGCTCAACAACCTTCTGACCTATGCCGATCGCAGGCTGCGGGGGGTGGGGGCGCTGCTGGGCGGATGGGCGGGGTTCTGCCTGACCTGCTCGGTCGGTGCGCTGGCCAATGTGGGGCTGGCCGGTTTTCTTGAGGCGCGCGGCCTCTACTGGCTGCTGGCGGGCGGCGCCGGTATCGTCATCGGGGCGGTGTGGAATTACGCCTTGTCCAGCCGGTTCGTCTGGGGCCGGTTCTGACGAGTACAGGCCGGAGCCGCCTGCGTCAGGTCCAGCTTTCCAGCCACGACCACTTTTCGAAGCTGCGGATATTGTCCAGCGGCGCAGCGCTCAGGATCGGGTAGTAGAACGCAAACAGCGCGAGGCTTGCCCCGACCGTGCCGATCATGGGCCAGCGCAGGCCCCGCTGCCAGAGTGCGTCCAAAGCCAGCGCCAGCGCGGCCAGCAGGAAACAGCTGGCCGCGAAATAGTGGTAGTAGAACTGCGTCGGCTTGGCCGCGACGATCCAGAAGCCCAGCGCCGCCGCATACAGCACGAGCACGGCCAGCGCGTCCATCCGCCGCTTGACGAGGCCTGCCCAGGCACACCATGCGAGCGCCGGAAGGGCGATGAGCATGGTCAGCGGATTGCCGATCAGCATGACCCCGCGCTGCGCCCCGTCGACGCCTTCGTAGAGATACCAGATCGCCCGCCAGTTCAGCACCCAGTCGGCCCACATGCTCTGATAGGTGTGCGGTGCCTTCACGCTCTGCTGCAGGTCCAGCATCGTGTGCTGCAGGCCGGGCAGGGACGTCTCGGCGAAGGGCGAGGGGGACACCAGCAGCGCCGGTGCGAAGCTGGCGCAATAGACCAGCAGCGGCACGGCGCCCAGCCACAGGGTCGCCTCGGCCAGGGTGATGCCGGGTACGGGCGCGCCCCGCCGGCTCATCAGCAGCCGCCTGCGACCGGCACTCCAGCGCGCGGCCAGGAAGGTCAGGCCGAACAGCGGCGCAAAGGGGATCATCGTCCACTTCACCGCGAGCGCGGCCCCGACCGCGATGCCGCACAGGGCAAGCCGCCAGCGGCCCGTCTCCGGTTCGCGCACCGCGCCCGCCGCCTGCCACAGAGCCAGGCCGAGAAACGCAATAAACAGCCCGTCCAGCATGGCGATCCGCGCATGGACGAACAGGTGGAACCCGCTTGCAAGAAGCAAGGCGTAGCCGATCGTGGCTGCCCTCCGCTCGCTGGCGAACCACAGGGCGCGGGCAAAGGCGAACAGGGCGATGGTGCCCGTCACGGCCGAGGGCAACCGCCAGCCCAGCGGCGTATCGCCGAAAACGGCGATGCTGGCAGCGATGATCAGCTTGCCGAGCGGCGGATGCTCGGCATTGGGCCAGCCTTCGAGGTCCAGCAGGATGCGGGCTGCGGGGACGTAGTGGATCTCGTCGAAATACAGCTGCGAAGGCGTGGTTATGCGCCAAAGCACACCGCAAAGAAAAATGGCGCAGATGGCCAGTATCGGCCCCAGCGGGTCTTTCTCGTGTGTCGCGGGCGCCATGGGCCGGAATGAATACCAGCGCTTCGATGCTCTGCAACCGGATTTGCCGCGGCCGGGCAGCAGACCACGAATGCACGTGTCGCGAATTTACAATCTTGAACCTGCGCGAGAATTTACGTCTGCCCCTTGGCGAGTTTAATTCGAAGCTTGTCGGTCGCTCAACCCCTCGACCTGGAGTGAACGCATGAAATCGAAAACCCTTGGAACCGCTGCCGCCGCGGCAGGCCTGGCGCTCGCGCCGGTCGCTGCAGAGGCGACCATCCCGGAACGGATCGCGCCCATTGCCGGCGAAAGCGAAATCGGCGGCGGCGACGCCAAGCCGACGCTGATCATCCTGGCCGTCGGCGCGATCGGCATCGCCTTGCTTGCCCTGACCGGAGACGATGACGACGACGATATGCCGGTCAGCACCTGACCAGGCCGTCCTTGACGACAATACGAGCGGGGCTCCCCTGTCGGGGGCCCCGTTTTCGATTCCGGTTCCCTCGGCCCGCCGTGAACCTTGCCGCGCGCTGGCGGTGTCTCTAAGCGACGGACGCGATGAAAAAGACCACCGGAACAGACCGCACCGTCACCCGCAACTGGCGCCCGGCCACCCAGGCCATACGCGGCGGCACATGGCGCAGCGAGCATGGCGAGACGAGCGAGGCGCTGTTCCTCACCTCCGGCTATACCTACGACGATGCGCAGACCGTGGCCGACCGGTTCGCGGGCGACGCGCCGGGCATGACCTATTCCCGCCTCCAGAACCCGACCGTGGCGATGCTGGAGGAACGCATCGCCCTGATGGAAGGGGCAGGAGCGTGCCGCGCGCAGGCGAGCGGCATGGCCGCGATGACCGCCGCGCTGCTGTGCCAGCTTTCTGCTGGAGACCACTGCGTTGCCGCGCGCGCCGCCTTCGGCAGTTGCCGCTGGCTGGTCGACAATCTGCTGCCGCGCTTCGGGATCGAGACCAGCGTGATCGACAGCGCCGACAACGATGCGTGGGAAGCCGCGATCCGTCCCAACACCAGGGTCTTCTTCTTCGAGACGCCGGCCAACCCGACGCTGGACGTGGTCGATCTCGCCCATGTCTGCGCGCTGGCGAAAGCGCACGGCATCACGACCGTGGTGGACAATGCGTTTGCCAGCCCCGCGCTGCAGCGCCCGATGGAATTCGGCGCGGACGTGGTGGCCTATTCCGCGACGAAGCTGATGGACGGGCAGGGCCGCGTGCTGGCCGGGGCCATTTGCGGCAGCGAGGAATGGATCGAGGACGTGCTGCTTCCCTTCCAGCGCAATACCGGGCCGAACTGCGCCCCGTTCAACGCATGGGTCGTGCTGAAAGGGCTGGAGACGCTGTCCCTGAGAGCGCACCGGCAGAGCGAGAACGCGGTCGCGCTGGGCCAATTCCTAGAACCCCGGCTGGAAAAGGCGGGCGGGCGCATCCTGCATCCCGGCCTGCCCAGCCACCCGCGCCATGACCTTGCAAAGGCGCAGATGGAGGCGACCGGCCCCATCTTCGCCTTCGATGTGGGCACGCGCGCCCGTGCCTTTGCGGTGCTCGATGCGCTGGAACTGGTCGATATCAGCAACAACATCGGCGATGCGCGCAGCCTGATGTGCCATCCCGCCAGCACGACCCATGCCGGCATGGCGGCCGATGCGCGGCAGGACATGGGCGTGACCGAGGGCCTGCTCAGGATCAATGTCGGGCTGGAGGATATCGCCGACATTACCGAGGACCTGGACGCAGCCTTGAAGGCCGCCGGGATCTAGCTTTTCCAGCCGCGCCTGCAGGCCAGCGCGCGCAATTCCCGGCCGAATGCGAGGGCGGTATCGCGCGCCGCGCACGATTTCGCATCGTCGGTCAGTGCGGCCAGCACATCCAGCCCGCCATTTTCCATCAGTTCGATAATCAGCCCCTCGTCACGGGTCATGCCGGTGGCGCAGCACGGGGCGAGGTGGATGGTGCGGCCCGATGTACGGCCCAGATCGACGAGGAACGCGCGCCCCAGCACCAGCAATTTGCGGAAATGCGGTCCCGCCGCATCCATGGCCAGCATGCTGGCACGCGAATCGAGCGGACCATGAACGGCCATCCTGCGCACGAGTATCAGGCCGAGCGTCGCATGACGCGTATCCGGCAGGGGCAGGGCGAGAGGAGAAGCGGGCGTGTGGGACGATTGACCGGGCATGGAGTATCCTTTCCGGCATGATGGTATGCTAATGCGAATGAATTGCAACAACGGATGTCGTAGCGCCGGTGGAGAACGAACGGCCGACCTCGACCTTTCCTTTCGGCCATGGCTGGCACAGAACGGGCACGCAACAATCACGCAAGGGGGATGCAACATGGCCAAAACGGTAGAGTTCATTTTCGATTTCTCGGCACCGAACGGCTATCTCGCCTGGTATCCGCTGAAGGACATCGCGGCGCGCACCGGCGCCGACATCGCGATCACGCCGGTTTATCTGGGCGGAATGCACAAGCTGACCGGCAATGCCCCGCCGATGATGCGCGATGCGGATGTGAAGGGGAAAGTCGAATACGCGCGGCTGGAATTCGAACGCTTCCTTGAAAAGCATGGGCTGACGCGTTTCCGCATGCATCCGGACCTGCCGTTCAATTCCATCCTCGTGCAGCGCGCTCTGGTCGCGTGCGATGCGGATCGCCGCGGGGCCATGCTCGATTGCCTGCTGCCGGCGATCTGGGAAGACAATATCGCGGTCGGCGATCCCGAAGCGGTGGCTGCGGTGCTGGAACGCGGCGGCTTCGATGCCCGCGCCTTGCTGGAGCGGACGCAGGACGCGAGTGTGAAGCAGCAGCTGGCGGACAATACCGAGAAGGCGGTGGAGCGCGGCGCCTTCGGCATCCCGACTTTTTTCATCGGTGACGAGATGTTCTTCGGCAAGGAACGGCTCGGCCAGATCGAGGAAATGCTGGGCGGCTGACCGCGCTACATGGAACCCGCCGCGTTCCCCCGCGCTATGTCTTGCAAGGGCCCGCTCCCGGGCAAAGACGATGCGAATGGGAATACCTCATGGGAAATATGCTGAGCGCCGCGCGCGCGAGAATGCACCGCGCGGCGGACAAACTGGACCTGGCGCAGGAGACGGTCGAGCGGCTCGACTATCCGACGGAAACGCTGGCCTTCTCCATCCCGCTGCGGCGCGATGACGGATCGCTGGAACAGCTCAAGGGCTGGCGGTGCCGCTACGATTCGACGCTCGGCCCGACCAAGGGGGGCATCAGGTTCCACCCCAGCGTGTGCGAGGACGAGGTCCAGACGCTGGCCTTCCTGATGACCATGAAATGCGCGCTGATGGGATTGCCCTTCGGCGGGGGCAAGGGCGGCGTCAGCGTGGATGCGGGCGACCTTTCGCTGATGGAGAAGGAGCGCGTGGCGCGCGGCTATGTCCGCAGCGCCGCCCGCATCCTGTCCCCCGACCGGGACGTTCCCGCGCCCGATGTCGCGACCGGCACGCGGGAAATGGCGTGGATGGTCGATGAATATGGCGCGCTGACCGGCGGCATCGAGCCGCATGCCTTCACCGGCAAGCCTGTCGCGCTTGGCGGGATAGAGGGGCGCACACCGGCAACCGGGCGGGGCGGTCTGCTCGCGCTGGAAGCCATGCGGGAAAGCCTGGGGCTGGACGGCAGCGACGGCCTGAGCATTGCGCTGCAGGGTTTCGGCAATGCGGGGACGTGGTTCGCCCGGGCCGCCGTGGATGCGGGGCACAGGGTCGTCGCCATCTCCGACAGCAGCGGGATGGTCAGCGATGCGCAGGGACTGGACATCGATGCGGTGATCGAGGCGAAGGAAAAGGGCGGCTCCGTCACCGATTACGACGGCGGCGAGACGTCCGATGACGGTAGTGCAATCGTGGAGGTGGAATGCGACGTGCTGGTCCTCGCCGCGCTCGGCGGGGTCATTGCGGATGCGGACGATGTCGGAAAGCTGTCTTGCAAGGCCATCGTGGAAATCGCCAATCGCCCGATCCTGTCCGCAGCCGACGAACCCTTGCGCGAGGCAGGCATCGACGTCGTGCCGGACATCCTCGCCAATGGCGGCGGCGTCACGATCAGCCATGCCGAATGGGTACAGGGCCGCACCGGTCTGGGGTGGGACGCGGAAGAGGTGGACGACTACCTTCAGGAAAAGATGGAAGACGCGGCAGAACAGGTTCGCGACCTGATGGAAGACAAGGGGCTCGACATGCGTACCGCCGCCTACGGCGTCGCGCTAAGGCGCCTGTGCGCCGCCATCAGCGCCACCGGCACGGCGGAGGATTTCGGCGGGTAGGCAGGCGGGGTTGTCCTTGTGTCTCGGCGGGTTAGGATAGCCGCCTGATACAAGGAATACAGATGATCTGCCTGCCGACACTGCTGCGCGTGCTTGCGCCTCTCATCTGCACCGCATCGTTCGCTGTTCAGGCCCTTGCAAGCCAAGGGCAGCCGGAGCCAAAAGAGGGGCCGCAGGTGGCCGATGCGATGGCTTCGAGCGATCCCGATATCTCGCTCGAAGCCATGACGCAGGCCGCGTTCCTTTCCGCTCCGCGGCTTTCGCCCGATGGCAGCATGCTGGGCCATTTCGTAAGCCGTGACGACAAACGTATGCTCGCTATAGTGGATAGCGACAGTGGGAAGATGATCCGGCTATTCGGGCCGGCCGATGGCCTCGGGTTCACGAGGTGGCGCTGGGCTGGCAATCGCCGGGTACTCATCCATGGCAGTTTCTGGAGCTTGGGCTCGCTGCTCTATGGCGGCATCCCGTTCACGACGACCGAGGTGTTCGATCTCGACACAGGCAAGAGCAGCTTTGTCGGTTTCAAGGACCAGGGTTTCGAGGGGGACGATATCCTGCATGTCGATCCTGCCGGGCGCTTCGTGCTTTTATCGGTCAGCAAGAAAGATTTCGATCCGCCGGACGTCTGGCGCTTTCCGCTGGATGGATCGGGCGCCGATATGGCGGTCAAGGTTCAGCCCGCCGCTAATGGCATCGATGAGTGGTGGGCCGACGATGCGGGCTTGGTTCGGCTCGGCATGAAGTTTGTCGGCTCGAAGAAAGCGACGTTCTATTATCGCAGCGGTCCCGGCGAGGATCTCGATCGCGTTACCAAGATACGGTTCGACGATGAATCCGATCTGGAAAATTGGGGTGTGGTCAAGCTCACGCCGGGAACCGATCTGGGATACGCTTTGGTGGAGAACGCACAAGGCAGGCAGGAACTGCGGCGATTCGATTATGCAACCGGTACGATGGGTGAGCTCGTCTATTCTGACCCGGTATGGGATGTGACCGGTACCGTGTTTGGCGATGACGGCAGTCTCGATGCGGTCGAGTACGTCGACGACACCGAACAGCGCGAGTGGCTCGATCCCCAGGTCGCGAAAATACGCGCGCAATTGGCGCAGGCTCTCGGGCAAGGCGATACGAAAATCCTGCAACGCACACCTGCGGGCAAAATGCTGGTCTGGCACGGTTCGGCTTCCGATCCGGGTGTCCTTTATATCTTTCATCCATCGCGCGGGCAGCTCGCTGTGTATTCCGAACTTTTTCCCGGTCTTGACGAGACGCGCACGGCTGCGCCCAAACCTATCCGCTACACAGCGCGCGACGGGACGGTTATTTCGGGTTACATGACACTCCCTGCTCCAGCAGCCGCGCAAGGCGATGGCGCGGGGCCGCATCCCTTGATCGTACTGCCGCATGGGGGACCTTACGGAGTGCGCGACACGCTGGACTATGATCGCAATGTTCAGGTTCTTGCGACCCGCGGTTACGCGGTGCTGCAGCCGAATTTTCGGGGCTCGTCGGGCTTTGGACGATCGTTCGAAGACCTCGGAGTAGGGCAGATCGGTCGGGCCATGCAGGACGATCTCGACGATGCGGTGCATTGGGCCGTAGAGGAGGGCCACGCCGATCCCGATAAGGTTTGTATAGTTGGCGGAAGCTATGGCGGATATGCGGCGCTTTGGGGCGCCATCCGCAACCCTGACATCTACCGATGCGCGGCAAGTTGGGCGGGGCCGACCGACCTCGACGAACAAATCAAATATTCCAGGGGCGAATTCATTTCCCGCCGCGCGGGCAAGAGATGGAGCAACCGGCTCGAGGGGGAAAATACGGGCGAGCGCTTCGATCTCGACGAGGTCAGTCCTGCAAAGAAAGTCGAGTCCCTGACGCGCCCGGTGCTAGTAGCGCATGGAACACGCGACCGCATCGTCCCGATCGAGCAATTCGAAGCTTTCGAAAAGGCAGCAGAGAAAGCGGGAAAGACGATAGAGACCTTGAAAATCACCGGTGCCGATCACGGTTTCGGCACGGCGGAAAGGGAAGTTGAATGGCTGGAAGCGCTACTTGGCTTCCTCGCCGAGCATAACCCGACTTCTATCCACACGCCCGATGGTTTCGCAGCGGAGCGTGCAGTCGTTCATGCAGAGAAGGAAAGGCTCAAGGCGCAAAAAGATGCGGAAGGCGAGACCAGCGACGCTAGCGAGGCGATCATCGCGAACTGAGCGCGGCGATGTAAAGCCGATCCGCCGTCATCCCCGCTGGTGGAAAAATAGCCCTAAGCCCCCCTTGCGCGTGGTGGCCAACCGCTTACCCTCTCGAATCGTGATGAAAGACCTATTCCAGCACGCCGCGACCACGCATGACGTCACCGTTCGTGTGTCGGTCAATTTCCTGCCCGAACAGAGCCAGCCGGATGCCGGAAAGTGGTTCTGGGTCTATCACATCCGGATCGAGAACGGGTCCGAACAGGCCATCCGCCTGATGACGCGGCATTGGCGCATTACCGATGGGCGCGGGATGGTGAACCATGTCGATGGCGACGGGGTGGTGGGCGAAAACCCGCTGCTGCAGCCCGGGGCCTCGCACGATTACGTGTCCGGCTGCCCGCTGTCGACGCCGCACGGGTCGATGGAAGGGTTCTACACGTTCGAGACCGATAACGGCCCGCTGGAAGTCCGCATTCCCTTCTTCCCGCTCGCAGCGCCCGCCACGGCGGACAGGTAATTGGCGAAAGCCGCCGCGGGGAAGAGTGCGCGGACACGTCCGGGCCGCGGCATCGCCCTGGCAGAGGACGATGCCCGCAATCTCCTGCTGGTCCGCGCGGCCGAGATGCGCGACCGCGACGAACAGCTGCTGACCCGCGAAGACCGCGCGCAGGCCGATGCCTTCGCGCGCGAAGCCGCGTCCGGCGAGGGCCGCCGCGCTCCGCAGGTCTTCCTGGCCGCCAGATCGCGCTTCGCGGTCCAGCGGCTGGAGGCGCGGCATCCCGGCATTGCGCGTGCTCTGAAAGTCTCCCGCTTTCCCCGCTGGCTGTTCGTCATCCCCGGCGCGGCATTCGTTCTGGGCGTGCTCAGCAACGAACTGGACGGGGGCAGCCGGATGGAATTGCTGGCCTTTCCCCTGCTGGGCGTGATTATCTGGAACCTCATCGTCTATGCGGGCATACTGCTGGGCCCGATCATCCGCCTGATCCGCGGCAGGGACGACGAAGACCGCCAGCCGCGCCGCCAGTGGTGGCAAATCCTCGGCAATCCGCTCGCCGCACTGGGAAGCAATGGAAGCGGGGGCGGGGCCGGCACCCTGTCCCGGGGCGTGCTGTGCGATTTCGCGCGCGACTGGGCCCGCGCGTCGGCAAAGCTCAACGCATCGCGCATCGCGCTGATCTTTCATCTCGCCGCCGCCCTCTTCGCGATCGGACTGGTGGCAGGCATATTCCTGCGCGCTCTGACGACGGAGTACCGCGCAGGCTGGGAAAGCACCTTCCTCGGCGCGGGCGAGGTCGAGGCGCTGCTTTCCCTGCTGCTTGGCCCGGCATCCCTGCTGACCGGCATCGCGATACCCGATGATAGCGGCATTGCCGCGCTGCGCTGGACGGGTGAGGGCGCCGAGGGCATCCGCACGGGCGGGGCTAATGCCGGCCCGTGGATCATCCTGTGGACCGCGACCGTGACCGGCGTGGTCGCCGTTCCCCGCCTGCTGCTGGCGTGGTGGCAGGCCGTCCGGGCAAGGATTGTCGCAGGCCGTATCCGGGTTCCGGGGCGGGACGATTTCTATGTTCGCCGCCTGCTGCGAAGTGTCGGCAAGGGCGCATCCGGCGGCGGCATCCGGGTCACGCCCTACGCCTATACACCCGGCGACGGCGCGCGCAGTTCGCTGCAGACCGCCCTGCGCGACGTCATCGGCGAAGGCGCAGAGGTCACGATCGACCCCGCCTGCCCCTATGGCGCGGAAGAAGACTGGCTGGCGCGCATCCCGCCGGACGAGGACGCGGACCTGCATATCGTCCTGTTCAGCCTGTCGGCCACGCCCGAGGCGGAGAACCACGCGACCTTCGTGCGCCTGCTGCGCGAATTCTACGATCATGCAGGGCAGGGCGTGCGCGTTGCAGCATTGGTCGACGAACAGCCTTTCCGCGCCCATTTCGCAGGACAGGCCGGGCTGGATCGGCGGATCGAGGAGCGGCTGGAAAGCTGGAGCCGCATGATGGCGGACGTGCATGCCCCGATGCTGTCGCTCAGCCTCTACGGCCATCCCCCGCGCGATGTCGTGGAGCGGCTGGAAAATACGCTCCTCGGACAGGAGGCGCACTGATGGCGAGCGCGCCCCTTTCCCCCGGCCCGGTTCCCGAAGCGCCGATCCCCGAAGCAGCCGGCACGACCGTCAATCTCAGCCTCATCAGCCACACCAATGCGGGCAAGACCACGCTGGCGCGCACCCTGCTGGGCAAGGATATCGGCGAGGTGCGCGATGCAGCGCACGTGACCGATCTCGCCAGCGGGCACGTGCTGGTGCAGGCGGGCGGCGATACGCTGATGCTGTGGGATACGCCCGGTTTCGGCGACACGGCGCGCCTGCTCGATAGATTGCGGATGAGCGGCAATCCCGTCGGCTGGTTGCTGACGCAGGTTTGGGACCGGTGGCGAGAGCGGCCCCTGTGGTCGAGCCAGCAGGCGGTGAAGAACGCGCGGGAGCAGGCCGACGTCATCCTCTACCTCGTCAACGCGGCGGAGGATCCCGCGGCGGCATCCTATGTTTCGCTGGAAATGGAAGTGCTGGCATGGATCGGCAAGCCGGTGCTGATCCTGCTCAACCAGATGGGCAGCCCGAAGGAGGATACAGGCGGCGAGACCCAGAAATGGCTCGCCCATGTCAGCGCCCATGCCGAGGTGGCAGGCGCGCTGCCGCTCGACGCCTTTGCCCGGTGCTGGGTGCAGGAAGGCGTCCTGCTCGACCGCGTGGCCCCGCTGCTGGGCGAGGAGAAGCGCCCCGCGATGGAGCGGCTGGAAGCGCGGTGGAAGGAACTCAACCGGGAACGCTTCGATGCCTCGATGGCCGCGCTTGCCGCGCCGCTCGCCGCCGCCTTGGTGGACAGTGAGAAGGTCGAAGGCGGGGGCTGGCGCGACGGGCTGGCAAAGGCGCTGACCGGCGGGAAGAACGACGCCCGCGCCGCGACGAAGGCGATGGAGGCGCTGTCCGAACGGCTGGCTGCGGGAACGCGCGAAAGCACGGAGCGCCTGATCCACCTGCACAATCTGTCGGGCAGTGCGACGCGCAAGGTGCTGGAACGGCTGAGCGAGGATTTCCGCCATTCCGACAAGGCGCCGGAAGGCTTCTCGGCCCTGCTGGGCGGCATTCTGTCCGGCGCGGCCACCGGGGTCGCCGCCGACGTGATGGCAGGCGGCCTGACGCTGGGCGGCGGAATGATCGTGGGCGGGGTGCTGGGCGCGATCGGCGCGGGCGGCCTTGCCAAGGGCATCAACCTTGCACGGGGGGATGACGACGCGCATGTCCGCTGGAGCCGCGATTTCTTCGCCCGCATCCTGGGCGCATCGCTGCTGCGCTATCTCGCCGTGGCGCATTTCGGGCGCGGCCGCGGAGAATGGGAGGAGGGCGAGCATCCCGAATACTGGATCGCCCATGTCGAAGGCGTGCTGACCCGGTACGAGAACGAGATTTCGGCGCTTTACGCCAAGGGACAGAGCGTCGGGCGCACGGCACTGGAAAAGGAATTGCGGACCCTGCTGGAAACCTGTGCCACGCGGCTTTTGGTCCGCCTGTATCCGGAGGCTGCGAAGATTCTCGGCACGCCGCCGGAGCCCGCCGGGGGCGAGCCGGAAGACGGGGGCGACCCGACCGGCGAAAACGCGCCGGAAAGGCCGCCATCCCCTGTCGTCAGGGATTGGTCGCGGTAAGGATCTTGCCGAGCGAGTCCCACGCGCTGCGCGGGGTCCAGTTGCGATTGGTGCCGAGGAAGGAATGGTCGTCCAGTTCGAGCAGGCCGATGATCGTCTCCGCCACGATCCGTGCACCCACCGGGCCCAGCCCTTCGCCTTTCTCGAAACCGCCATTCGTGCGCTCGCGGCCGATTTCTTCCGCTTCTGCCAGCAGATAGAGCCACAGCGGGATGCCCTTGCGGCCGAGACCCAGGTCTTCGATTTTGTCGCGCACCTTGTCGATCTCGTCCGCCGGGCGTTCCATCTTCTCGGCGACCTTCTCGCCGCCGGGCAGCAGGAAGACATTGCCGCGCATCAGATTGCGCGTGGCGAGCGATTTCTCGTCCGCCGACCCCTGAACGAAGGGAAGGGCCAGCAGGATGGAGGCGAGTTTCGTGTCCAGCTGGTCGGCCCGCTCGACCGAACGGTTTTGCGGCGTGTCGAAGATCTCGTGCATGTCGACGACCGCATCGGGCGAGGCCAGCGGCGAGAACCCGCTTCCCAGCACGCTGCCGAACAGGTCGTGCTTCGCGCCGTGCTTTTGCGTCTGCACCTTCAGCGGGATCATGGAGTGGCCGAAGCGGTAGGCCGCGACGGAGAACTCGACCGGGATATAGGGATGGCCGCCGCAATAATAGCGCCGCCCGCAGCCCAGTATGTCCTCCACCACCGCGTCTCCGCACAGGGCGGTCAGGAAATCGAACACGACCGCGTGCTGGTAATGCCACGTGGCGATCTGGCGGGCTTCCTCGAACAGTTCCGCGCGGCGCAGTTCGGGATGTTCGCCCTTCAGGGTGTCGACCACGTGGTTGTGGAACCGGATCATGGCGAGTTGAATCTGGCTGATGATGCGGTTCTCGTCATTGCGCGGGTCGCCGATGATGGCGCGCCCGTTGGCGGCGCGCGGCAGGTCGTCCGGCGCGCCTTCCAGCAGCTTCGCGCCGCGGAAATCGTCATCGTCGTCGGTGTAGAGATAGGGCTGCGCTTCGGGCCCCAGGCCGTACACGCAATCGAGGTCCAGCGTGGGCGTGCGGACATTCGGGATCTCTTCCGCATCGTTCACCACCTGGCGGAAGCTGGTCGTCGCATCCAGCGTGATGTCGTGGTCGAGGAACTGGCCGAAGAAGATCATGCCGACAGGGACGGATGCGGTTTTCTTCTTCGCGCTCCCCGAATCCATCGGACCGCCCGGCCTGCCGACGGCAGACAGGCTGGCCTGCCCGACATAGCCGGGGGACAGATCCGGAAACATGCGCCCGAAACGGTCCTCTCTTCCACCGCCCTGATAGTTACTGCTACAGTAACGCTGCATTCCTGAAAGCGTCATCATGCCGTGATGTGTACGGGAACCCATGTCATTCTCCTTTGGTTAAATGAAAAGTAAGCATACTCCTTGCGACTCGGTTTCTTGTTATTTACGGAAGCGTAATACAGTCCGGTCGCGTCAGCGGCGTTACAGGTTTGAGGCGTTTTCTATATTTGCGACTTCACGCCCCTTGCGTGCGATGAGCGGACGGCTTGCCGTGCCTTGCGCGCGCGCCTAAATCGGCCGCCATGAAGCGCACCCATCTCCCCCTCAACGCCCTGCGCGTGTTCGACGCCGCGGCCCGGCACCTCAGCTTCACCCGCGCCGCGGACGAGCTGGCGGTGACGCCTGCCGCCGTGGGCCAGCAGATCCGCGCGCTGGAGGATCACCTCGGCACCGTCCTGTTCCGTCGCACGTCCAAGGGGCTGAAACTGACGGAGGAAGGCTGCGCCGGTCTCGATTCCCTGCGCGAGGGGTTCCTGAAGTTCGAGGAAAGCGTGCAGGCGATGCAGGCGGGGCAGGCGAGCGATCGCTACACCATCGCCGCGCCGCGCGAATTCTACGCCCAGTGGCTCGCGCCCCGGCTGGCGGCCTTCCGCAGCGCCAATCCGGGCATCCATTACCAGCTGGTCGAGAACGAGGACGCCGACTTTACCGAGGCCAATCTCGATGTGGCGATCCGGCTGGTCGACGGGCCGGGCGAGCTGGAGGGCGTGGAACTGGCGCCCGCGCGCCGCGTGGTCGTCGCCGCCCCCGGCAGCAAGACGGAAGAATGGATCGACTGGCCCGGCGCCCCGTTGCCCGATGGCGCGGCCGCTACGGTGCAGGTCGGCAATGCCGGACAGGCGCTGTCGAGCGCGGTGGCAGGGCTGGGCAAGGCCGTGTTGCCATACCTGCTGGTGGAAGAGGCGCTGGAGGCCGGCAAGCTGGAGGCGCTGGAAGGCCCGGACGAGGGTCGCCGCGCCTACTGGCTGGTCGCCCCCACGCCGCAATGGCGACAGAAGAAGGTGAAGACGCTAGTCCAGCACCTGGCGGGGTGACGCCGCCAGGTCGCCCGCCGGCATGGAGGCGACGGGCGCGCAGACGATGGCATCGCACATCGGCGCCATCTGGCTGAGGCGATCGGCCCGCGCCGCGTCCCGGGCCTCGGCACGCGCCGCCCAGCGCGCCTCCAGCCAGCGCCGCCGCATGGCATCGAGCTTGCGGTCGATTTCGTCCAGCATTTCGTCGGCGCGCCTGTCCGCCGCAATGGCCTCGGCCTGCGTCATCCGCGTGCGCCGGGCAGGGCTGCCCCCGCCACCAGTCCCGCTATTAGGCCGGTAGGTATCGGGGCGGCGGTTCTGCAGGAGGAAGCGCAGGAGGTGGTTGTCCGGCTTGTCCCACGTGCCGAGCATTTTTCCGCCCGAGACGATGGGCGTGGGCGTGCCGATGGCGGCGCGCTCCATCGCAATGTCCTCCAGCCGCTGCACCCCGCGCTCCAGCGCCTCGTCCCAGGCGTGGGCAAACCCCTCCGCCCCCGGCCTGGCGCGCAGCTTGTAGAGCGCCTCCATCGATTTCCCGATGGCGCGCGCGGCGGTGGAGACGACCCCGGTCGCGGCCAGCGTGGCGATGAAGCGCCGCTGCCGCTCCGGCGTGATGGAATTGGAACGCGGCGCCGCATGGAGATAGGGCGCGAAACCGAGAAGCGGATCGTCGCCCTGCGGCTCGGGCGCAACATGCGCGGCGGCGGACGTGGCCTGGCGTTTTGTTTTGCGGGTAGCCTCAAGCGCCGGGGTTCGCGTTCGCTCACTCGGGCTATCCTCGCTCATGCGACCTGAAGGTCGCGTCGCTGCGGGCGGCCGGTCGGCCTTGCAGTCCGCTGGTCGCGGACCGTTCTCAGGAAGGACTGGGAGGTTCGGGGTGGGGCGGTCTGAACTCATGGCCCACCCTAGAATGCACATTCCCGCGATGTAGGAAAATAGTTTTTGGCGAGCGCTTCATCCGAGCCGCAGGCGAGGCAAGGGCGACCGCCCGCCCGAGCTAATGCGAGGAAGCCAAGCCGCACGGACGTGCGGCGCCCGGCGTTTGAGGGACGCAAACAAAAAACCGCAAAACGGAATACGGCTTGTGGCCAATCGCGGACCGCCACTGGCGCAACACTCGCAAGCGGGGTATCGAGAGAGTGAAGAGGGGGTCCGATGACCAATACGCTTTATTACGGCGACAATCTGCACGTTCTGCGCGAACATATCGCGGATGAGAGCGTAGACCTCGTCTATCTCGACCCGCCATTCAATTCGAACGCCAATTACAACATCCTGTTCAAGGGGCCGGAGGGCGGCCAGTCCGAAAGCCAGATCGAGGCGTTCGAGGATACCTGGCACTGGAACGAAAGCGCGGAGAGTGCCTTCGACGAGGTGATGCGCAGCGGTAATACCGATGCTTTCACGCTGCTGCGCGCGATGCGCGAATTCCTCGGCGACAACGACATGATGGCCTATCTTGCCATGATGGCGGTGCGGTTGATCGAACTGCACCGAGTGCTGAAGCCCACCGGCTCGCTTTACCTCCACTGCGACCCGACCGCGAGCCATTATCTGAAGCTACTCTTGGACGGGGTATTCGGGCCTGAGAATTTTCGGAACGAGATTACATGGCGTCGATATAGTCGGCCAAAGGGTTCGCAGTTCAAAGCGCGGCGCTTCGGCCGTTCAACGGACATCATTTTGTTTTACGGCAAGTCCGAAGATGCGGATTTTGATTTAGGTGCCGTGAGAGTTCCGTTGGGCGACGATGAACTGGCTGCACGCTACAATCGTGAGGATGAGAATGGGCGCTATTGTAGTGGGCCAATTCTCCGTTCTGAGGGAATGGGTCCGCGTCCAAACCTCGTGTATGAATATAATGGGTTTACGCCCGGACCAGCCGGATGGCGAATGACAAAGGAGAAGCTGAAAGCACTTGATGAACGCGGCGACCTTTACTGGTCAGGGACAGGCAATCCGCGACGAAAAGTGCGGCCCGGCGATGAAGCGTATGCCGTGCTCGATAATCTTTGGGATGACGTTCCTGCCTTAGAGGCGCACGCTAAGGAACGCCTTGGCTACCCCACCCAAAAGCCTCTGGCCCTGCTCGAACGCATCATCGCCGCCTCGTCCAACGAAGGCGACGTGGTGCTCGACCCGTTCTGCGGCTGCGGCACGGCGGTCCATGCGGCGCAGAAGTTGGGGCGGCAGTGGATCGGTATCGACGTCACCCACCTCGCCATCGGCCTGATCGAGAAGCGCATGAGCGAAGCTTTCCCCGGCCTCGAATTCGAGGTGAAGGGCCGCCCGCAATCGCTGCAATCGGCGCAGGACCTCGCCAAACGCGACAAGCATCAATTCGAGCTGTGGGCGCTGTCCGTGGTGGATGCTGACCCGTGGAAGGGCGGACGCAAGGGCGCAGATACCGGCATCGACGGCATCATCTGGTTCAAGCCCGACGGCAAGAAGACCGAGAAAGCCATCGTGGAGGTGAAGGGCGGCGGCGTCGGGCCGAAGGATATCGGGCGGCTGGCGCAAGTCATGGAACGGGAGAATGCAAAGATAGGCGTGTTCCTGACCGCAAATCTCCCTACCCGCGCAATGGAACGCGATGCGGCGGCAGTCGGTATCTGGACAAATAAATACACAGGCCGTCAGCACGCCCGGCTCCAAATCATAACTCTAGCGGAACTGTTTCAGAACAAACGGCCCGACATTCCGTGGATCGATACGAGTGTTGCGCGCAAGGCCAAGCGCGAGGACACGAAGAAGCAGGGCAAGTTGCTTTGAAATCTTGGAGGCAGAAATGAAGTGGGTTCTCGTCTTTGTAGTGTATGCTGCCCCGGTCGACGCGGTTGATTGGGATGGTCCTTGGGAGGTCGGTATGACCCGGATGGTGGAAGAACCATTCAATTCTCAGGCAGAATGTAGAAACGCTGCTATTCAGACGATTGGTCGCATCCACCAAGGTATGCTGGCACCAATACGCTACCGCTGCGTCCCTGTTGAGGCGCGGTTGCCCAAAGGCGCTCCGCGCTAGAGCACCTTGACCAATCCCCCCTCCCGCAGTAAACGCCCATCCATCCGGTGAAGGAATCGCCTTGCGCGTATCCAACGCCGGTCAGATAGAGCTGAACATTGCCGGTCATGTCCCGGGGGCCTGTCGCAGCAGCGACCAGGCTCTTTTCTATTGCAGCGAACCTTCCGGATCGCTCGGGGCAGCCGTCAGAGTAACCCGGTGGCCGTGCGGGCCGTTTGGGTGGAGCGTTTCAGGCTCGTGCTGGTGGCAGGGTGACGCGCGACAGGCGCGGCGTTCCTGTCAGCCGGACCCCGGATCAGGCCTGCTTTGCAGGTCTCCGACTCCCGGGGTGACGGCATCCTGCACGGACCCGGAAGCCTCCATCCTCATGAACCCGCTAGTCGCCGCCAGAAATCGGCCTCGGTCCTGCGTTTCGCGTATGGCTTTGGCCGGAACCTCATCAGGAAAAGTCGCCCGAGACGCTTGGGCGCTTTTCCGCCCGGATGAGGTGACCCGATCCGGCAAATCGCCGGGTCGGAAAACAAGGTGAAGAGAAAGACATCTATGCCGACGATCAACCAGCTGGTCCGCAAGGGCCGCGTTCCGCAGAAGACCAAGTCCAAGGTCCCTGCGATGGAAGCGAACCCGCAGAAGCGCGGCGTTTGCACCCGCGTCTACACGACGACCCCGAAGAAGCCGAACTCGGCTCTGCGTAAAGTTGCCAAGGTCCGCCTGACCAACCAGCGCGAAGTCATTTCGTACATCCCGGGCGAAGGCCACAACCTGCAGGAGCACTCCGTCGTGCTCATCCGCGGCGGCCGTGTTCGCGACCTTCCCGGCGTTCGCTACCACGTCCTTCGCGGCGTGCTGGATACGCAGGGCGTCAAGGACCGCAAGCAGTCCCGCTCGAAGTACGGCGCCAAGCGTCCGAAGTAAGGTTTAGGCGCGGCGGCGGTCCTCTCCTCCGCCCTTCCACCCACAGGGATAATTTCCGGGTGGAAGGGCGGGGGAGAGGGCCGGTGCCGCAAGGCGACACGCAGGTGTCGCCGCACTCCGAAGGAGTTTGAAATATGTCACGTCGTCGTCGCCCAGAGAAGCGCGTCATCCTGCCCGATCCCAAGTTCGGCGATCAGGTCCTGTCGAAGTTCATGAACAACCTCATGCTCGACGGTAAGAAGTCCACTGCGGAAGGCATCGTCTATTCCGCGCTCGATACGGTCGAGGCCAAGGCCAAGGCCGATCCGGTGCAGATGTTCCACGATGCGCTGAACAACATCAAGCCGCAGGTCGAGGTCCGCAGCCGCCGTGTCGGTGGTGCGACCTACCAGGTGCCGGTCGAGGTTCGCCCCGAGCGTGCCCAGGCTCTCGCCATCCGCTGGCTGATCGGTGCGGCCCGCGGCCGTCCGGAAACCACCATGTCGGCACGCCTGTCGGGCGAGCTGATGGATGCGGCCAACAATCGCGGCAACGCGGTGAAGAAGCGGGAAGACACGCACCGCATGGCCGACGCCAACCGCGCGTTCTCGCACTACCGCTGGTAGGGCGTTTAGCTTGCGGGCCGGGGCGACATGCTCCGGCCTTCAAGCTGTCACATACGTAACTATATGTGGGACCTACGGCCGCAGCAGGTGCGGCTCCCCACCGACCCGAGGAAGAGATTATGGCCCGCGATTATCCGCTGGAGCGCTATCGTAACATCGGCATCATGGCGCACATCGATGCCGGCAAGACGACCACGACCGAACGCATCCTCTACTACACCGGCAAGTCCTACAAGATCGGCGAAGTCCATGACGGCGCCGCCACGATGGACTGGATGGAGCAGGAGCAGGAACGCGGCATCACCATCACGTCGGCTGCGACGACCACGTTCTGGCAGGCGGAAGATTCCTCCATGGACGCGATGGGCGATCCCAAGGCGCTGCGTGCAGACAGCCCGAAGCACCGCATCAACATCATCGACACGCCCGGCCACGTCGACTTCACCATCGAAGTCGAGCGCTCGCTTCGCGTGCTGGACGGTGCGGTCGCCGTGTTCGACGGCGTCGCCGGGGTGGAACCGCAGTCCGAAACCGTATGGCGCCAGGCCGACAAATACGGCGTCCCCAGAATGTGCTTCATAAACAAGCTCGACCGCACGGGTGCCGATTTCTATTACTGCGTGCAGTCCATCGTAGACCGCCTCGGCGCGACGCCGCTGGTGCTGTATCTCCCGATCGGCGCGGAAAGCGATCTTCGCGGTGTCGTCGACCTCGTGAACATGCGCGGAATCGTCTGGGAAAACGATGGCTTGGGTGCCGAGTACAAGTTCGTCGAGATTCCGGACGATCTGAAGGACAAGGCTGCCGAATATCGTGAAACGCTGGTCGAGACTGCTGTCGAGCAGGACGACGACGCGATGGAAGCCTATCTCGAAAGCGGCGAAGCTCCCGATGCTGCAACGCTGAAGAAGCTGATCCGCAAGGGCACGATGGAACGTGCCTTCGTTCCGGTACTGTGCGGCTCCGCGTTCAAGAACAAGGGCGTTCAGCCCCTGCTCGACGCCGTGGTCGACTACATGCCGTCGCCGCTCGACGTTCCCGCGATTAAAGGCGTGAAGCCCGACAGCGACGAGGAAGACGAGCGTCCGTCCAGCGACGAGGCCCCGTTCTCCGCACTGGCGTTCAAGATCATGAACGACCCGTTCGTCGGTTCGCTGACCTTTACCCGCATCTACTCGGGCAAGCTGGAGAAGGGCTCTGTCCTGAACAGCGTGAAGGACAAGAAGGAAAAGATCGGCCGCATGCTGCTGATGCATTCCAACAACCGCGAGGACATCGAGGAAGCGTTTGCAGGCGACATCGTCGCGATCGCGGGTCTCAAGGAAACCACCACCGGGGACACTCTGTGCGCATCGAGCGCGCCGATCGTCCTCGAGCGGATGGAATTTCCCGATCCTGTCATCGAACTTTCGGTGGAGCCCAAGACCAAGGCCGACCAGGAAAAGATGGGCGTCGCGCTCAACCGCCTGGCTGCCGAGGATCCGTCCTTCCGGGTCACGACCGACCACGAAAGCGGTCAGACCATCATCAAGGGCATGGGCGAGCTTCACCTCGACATCCTCGTCGATCGCATGAAGCGCGAGTTCAAGGTCGAGGCGAATGTCGGTGCGCCGCAGGTGGCCTACCGCGAATCGCTGAGCCGCGAAGTCGAAGTGACCTACACCCACAAGAAACAGTCGGGTGGTTCGGGTCAGTTCGGTGAAGCCAAGGTCGTCGTCTCGCCGGGCGAGCGTGGCCAGGGCGTCATTTTCGAAGACGAGATCAAGGGCGGTAACATTCCGCGCGAATACATCCCGTCGGTCGAGAAGGGCATGCGCGAACAGGCCGAAAGCGGCTATCTGGTCGGCTTCCCGATTATCGACTTCACCATCCGCCTGATCGACGGCAAATATCATGATGTCGACTCGAGCACGGTGGCCTTCGAAATCACCGGTCGCGGCGCCATGCGCGAAGCGGCACAGAAATCCGGCATCAAGCTGCTGGAGCCGGTGATGAAGGTGGAAGTCGTGACTCCGGAAGACTATCTGGGTGACGTGATCGGCGATCTGAACTCGCGTCGCGGGCAAATCCAGGGCACCGACAGCCGCGGTAACGCCCAGGCGGTCGAGGCTTTCGTTCCGCTGGCCAACATGTTCGGTTACGTGAACGAGCTGCGTTCCTTCACCCAGGGGCGTGCTCAGTACACGATGCAGTTCAGCCACTATGACGAGGTTCCGGCCAGCGTCGCACAGGAAGTCAAGGAGAAGCTTGCCTAAGCGAGGCAAGACAGCTAGGGGCGGCGCCTGATTTCTCGGGTGCCGTCCATTCTCCCGAAGAATAGTATTTTCAGACAGAGGTATTGAGAAAATGGCGAAGGAAAAATTCGAGCGTAACAAGCCGCACTGCAACGTCGGCACCATCGGCCACGTCGACCACGGCAAGACCACGCTGACCGCAGCTATCACCAAGGTGATGGGTTCGGCCGTGGATTTCGCCAACATCGACAAGGCTCCCGAAGAGCGTGAGCGCGGCATCACCATCTCGACCGCACACGTCGAGTACGAGACGGACAACCGTCACTACGCGCACGTCGATTGCCCGGGCCACGCCGACTACGTGAAGAACATGATCACCGGTGCTGCCCAGATGGACGGCGCTATCCTGGTCGTGAACGCAGCCGACGGCCCCATGCCGCAGACGCGTGAGCACATCCTGCTCGCTCGCCAGGTCGGTGTTCCGGCGCTGGTCGTGTACCTGAACAAGGTCGACCAGGTCGATGACGAAGAACTGCTCGAGCTGGTCGAACTGGAAGTTCGCGAACTGCTGAGCGACTACGACTTCGACGGCGACAACATTCCGATCATCAAGGGTTCGGCCCTTGCTGCTCTGGAGGGCCGCGACGAGGAAATCGGCGAAAAGTCCATCAAGGAACTGATGGCTGCCGTCGACGAGTACATCCCGCAGCCGGAGCGTCCGGTCGACCAGGACTTCCTGATGCCGATCGAAGACGTGTTCTCGATCTCGGGTCGTGGTACGGTTGTCACCGGCCGTGTCGAAACCGGCGTCGTGAACGTTGGCGACGAAGTCGAAATCGTTGGCATCAAGGATACCACCAAGACGACCGTGACCGGCGTCGAAATGTTCCGCAAGCTGCTCGACTCGGGTGAAGCTGGCGACAACATCGGTGCCCTGATCCGCGGTGTCGGCCGTGAAGACGTCGAGCGTGGCCAGGTCCTCGCGAAGCCCGGTTCGGTCAACCCGCACACGGAATTCAGCGCAGAAGTCTACGTCCTGTCGAAGGACGAAGGTGGCCGTCACACGCCGTTCTTCGCGAACTACCGTCCGCAGTTCTACTTCCGCACCACGGACGTCACCGGTGAAGTGATCCTTCCCGAAGGCACCGAAATGGTGATGCCGGGCGACAACGTGACGATCGACGTCAAGCTGATCGCTCCGATCGCCATGGACGAAGGCCTGCGCTTCGCAATCCGCGAAGGTGGCCGTACGGTTGGCTCGGGCGTCGTCTCGAAGATCACCAAGTAATCGCTTGCTCCTTCCGCCTGCGGGCGAGGGTGCACGGATAAATCGGGCCCGGTTCCCCATTGTGGGGGGGCGGGCCCTTTTTATGAAGGCTGGCGACGAACGGGCACAGTTCGCCGCGTTGCTGGCGCTCCAGGTGTAAAATGACGGAAGACGGGGGTTGCCAGAATCTCGTGTCCTCCGTATACGCGCCGCAACCGACGGGGATTCGTCTCTGTCATGACGAGATTTTGGGAAGGCCGCCCGCCTTCGGGAAACCGGAGAGACGCGGGGCGGGCCTTTCTTTTTTGGCGGTTTGGGAACAGGCCGCTTGGCTCTTTCGCATCGGTGTAGGTAATGGAAGCTCAGAATATTCGTATTCGCCTCAAGGCGTTTGATCATCGCGTTCTCGACCAGGCAACTGGCGAAATTGCGGAAACCGCACGCCGCACGGGTGCGCTTATTCGTGGCCCCATTCCCATGCCGACGCGTATCGAGAAGTTCACCGTGAACCGCGGCCCGCACATCGACAAGAAGTCGCGCGAGCAGTTCGAGGTGCGCACCTACAAGCGGCTGCTCGACATCGTGCAGCCGAACGCACAGACGGTCGACGCGCTGATGAAGCTCGATCTTGCCGCTGGCGTGAACGTGGAAATCAAGCTCGCTTGATTGTCTCCGGTCATTCGGTCGTGACCGCAAAAACGGACCGAGGTTTCAGGAGCTCTTATGGCTCCGCCCGCACGTACAGTGCAGGCAAGACATAGGGATACCGCCGGGATCTGTTCGCAAGGATATACACCCGGGTCTGCGTCCCCCGTCTCGCTCGACCGGACCTTCCGGAAGAGCAATCAGCCCGGACGGGGCGACGTATAGTTACAATTCGGGCTGGCACGCACTGTGGAAATGGTTCCGCTGTGCCTCTGTGTAGGAGTTATGACGATGCGCACTGGCGTGATCGCTAAGAAAGTCGGGATGACCCGCCTGTTCCAGGAGGATGGCCGGCACGTGCCCGTCACCGTCCTGGCGCTGGAAAACTGCCAGGTGACCGCTCACCGCACGGCCGAACGCGACGGATATTCCGCGCTTCAGGTCGGCGCTGGCGAAGCCAAGCAGAAGAACGTTGCAAAGCCGCAGCGTGAAGCCTTCGGCAAGGCCGAAGTCGGCCTCAAGATGAAGGTCGCGGAATTCCGCCTCGACAGCGACGAGGGTCTTCTCCCCGTCGGTGCCCGCATCAGCGCGGATCACTTCGTCGCCGGCCAGAAGGTCGACGTGACCGGGCACACGCAGGGCAAGGGCTTTGCCGGTGCCATGAAGCGTTGGGGCTTCGGTGGTCTGCGTGCGACGCACGGCGTTTCCATCTCGCACCGCTCGCACGGTTCGACGGGTAACCGCCAGGATCCTGGCCGCGTGTTCAAGGGCAAGAAGATGGCCGGCCACATGGGCGACCGTCAGCGCACGCAGCAGAACCTCGAAATCGTCCGCACGGACGCCGAGCGTGGCCTGCTGTTCGTGCGCGGTTCCGTCCCCGGCGCCAAGAACAGCTGGATGATGGTCCGCGACGCGGTCAAGGCCAAGCATGGCGAACTGCCGTTCCCCGGCGTAATGTATCGCAACCAGGAAGAGTTCGCTTCGGAAGAAGTCGATCCTGGCCTGATCGCCAGCGAAGCCGAGCAGGAAGTCGGCACCGCCGTCGATGCGGAAACGCAGGAAAAGCTGATGGCACAGCAGGATGCTGGTGCCGATGCCGAAACCGGCGCAGCCGAAGACAACAGCACCACGCCGAGCGTCGACAAGGACGCCGGTGAAAGCAAGGAGTCCTGATCGTGAAGGTCAAGGTCCAGAAACTAGACGGCAAGGCGTCGGGCGACATCGAACTGAGCGATGACGTCTTTGGTGTCGAGCCGCGCGCAGACATCCTGCACCGCGTCGTGACGTGGCAGCTGGAAAACCGTCGCGGTACCGCACGTCCCACGCGTGAGCGTTCCGACGTCGCCCGTACCGGTGCGAAGTTCGGCGCCCAGAAGGGCGGCGGCCGGGCTCGTCACGGTGACCGTGCTGCCCCGATCTTCATCGGCGGTGGTAAGGCGCATGGTGCACGCAAGCGCGATTTCAACCAGTCGCTCAACAAGAAGGTCCGTTCGCTCGGCCTGAAGATGGCCCTTTCGAGCAAGGCGAAGGACGGTCTCGTCGTCGTCGACACGCTCGAGCTGAAGGACGCCAAGACGAAGGCCCTCGCCGGTCACTTCGAGAAGGCCGGCTTTAGTGGCAAGGTGCTCTTCATCGACGGCGACAGCGTCAATGACGGTTTCTCGAAGTCTGCAGGCAACCTGCCGGGCATCAACGTGCTGCCGGCCATGGGCGCCAATGTCTACGACATCCTGAAGCACGACACGCTGGTCCTCACCAAGGACGCGGTCGAAAAGCTGGAGGCCCGTTTCAATGGCTAAAAAGCAGGAAATCCAGGCCCGTCACTACGACGTGGTGCTTGCCCCTCACATCACCGAGAAGTCGACCCTGCTCTCCGAGCACAACGGCGTCGTCTTCAAGGTGGCGAATGACGCGACCAAGCCGCAGATCAAGGAAGCGGTCGAGGCCCTGTTCGACGTGAAGGTCACGAATGTGAACACGCTTGTCCAGAAGGGCAAGACGAAGCGCTGGAAGGGCAAGCCCTACAAGCGCACCGACATGAAGAAGGCCATCGTCACGCTGGCCGAAGGTGACTCGATCGACGTCACCAGCGGTATCTGAGGGACACGAGAACCATGGCACTCAAGAACTACAAACCGACAAGCCCCGCGCGCCGCGGCCTGATCCTTGTCGACAAGACGGGCCTCTACAAGGGGAAGCCGGTCAAGTCGCTCACGGAAGGCAAGCGCAAGACGGGCGGCCGCAACAACAAGGGCCACGTGACCTCGCGCGGCATCGGCGGCGGTCACAAGCAGAAGTACCGCTTCATCGACTTCAAGCGTCGCAAGTGGGACATGGAAGGCACCGTGGAACGGATCGAATACGATCCCAACCGCACGGCCTTCATCGCCCTCGTGAAGTATGAAGACGGCGAGCAGGCGTACATCATCGCGCCGCAGCGTCTCGATGTAGGCGACAAGGTCGTTGCCGGCGAGAAGACCGATACGAAGCCTGGTAACGCCATGCTGCTGGGCCAGATGCCGGTCGGCACGATCTGCCACAATGTGGAGATGAAGCCGGGCAAGGGCGGTCAGATCGCCCGTTCGGCCGGCGCCTATGTCCAGCTGGTCGGCCGTGACCGCGGCATGGTCATCGTTCGCTTGAACTCGGGCGAGCAGCGTTACCTGCGTGCGGACTGCATGGGCACGGTTGGCGCGGTCTCGAACCCCGACAACCAGAACCAAAACTTCGGCAAGGCCGGTCGTACCCGCTGGAAGGGCAAGCGCCCGCTGACCCGCGGTGTCGCGAAGAACCCGGTCGATCACCCGCACGGTGGTGGTGAAGGCCGGACCAGCGGCGGTCGCCATCCGGTGACCCCGTGGGGCAAGCCGACCAAGGGTGCCCGCACTCGCAAGAACAAGCAGACGGACAAGATGATTATCCGTTCGCGTCACGCCAAGAAGAAGAGGTAACGGACATGGCTCGTTCCGTCTGGAAAGGTCCGTTCGTCGAGCTTAGCCTTCTGAAAAAGGCTGAGGACGCACAGGATCAAAGCAATGCGAAACCGATCAAGACCTGGTCGCGCCGCAGCACAATTCTGCCGCAGTTCGTTGGGCTGACGTTCAACGTCTACAACGGTCACAAGTTCATCCCCGTCTCCGTTTCGGAAGAGATGGTCGGCCACAAGCTTGGTGAATTCGCGCCGACGCGCACGTTCCCCGGCCACGCCGCCGACAAGAAGGGCAAGCGATAATGGGCAAGGCAAAATCCCCGCGCCGCGTCGGCGAGAACGAGGCTCTTGCAGTCGGCACCACCATTCGTGGTTCCGCGCAGAAGCTGAACCTCGTCGCTGAACTGATCCGCGGCAAGAAGGTCGAGGAAGCGCTGAACATCCTGGCGTTCTCCAAGAAGGCCATGGCGCGCGATGCGACCAAGGTCCTGGCATCGGCCGTGGCCAATGCGGAAAACAACCACGATCTCGACGTCGACGCTCTCGTCGTCGCCGAGGCTAGCGTGGGCAAGTCGATCACCATGAAGCGGTTCCATACCCGCGGTCGTGGCAAGAGCACCCGCATCCTGAAGCCGTTCAGCCGGCTGCGGATCGTGGTGCGCGAGCAGGAAGAGGCGTAAGATGGGCCAGAAGAGCAATCCGATCGGTCTGCGCCTGCAGATCAACCGCACCTGGGACAGCCGCTGGTACGCCGAAGGGCGTGACTATGCTCAGCTGCTCAAGGAAGACATCGACATCCGCAAGCACATCGTGAAGTCGCTGCCGCAGGCTGCGATTTCCAAGGTCGTGATCGAGCGTCCGGCAAAGCTTTGCCGCGTTTCGATCTATGCTGCCCGTCCCGGTGTCATCATCGGCAAGAAGGGCGCGGACATCGAGAAGCTTCGGCAGAAGCTGTCCACGATGACCGCCAGCGAAGTGAAGCTGAACATCGTCGAGATCCGCAAGCCGGAAGTCGATCCCAAGCTCGTTGCCCAGGGCATTGCCGACCAGCTGATCCGCCGCGTCGCATTCCGCCGCGCGATGAAGCGCGCCATGCAGTCGGCCATGCGCCTTGGTGCCGAAGGCATCAAGATCGTGTGCGGCGGCCGCCTCGGCGGTGCCGAAATCGCCCGCGTCGAACAGTACCGCGAAGGCCGCGTGCCGCTGCACACGCTGCGCGCCAACATCGATTACGCTGAGACCGAGGCTCTGACCGCCTACGGCATCATCGGGATCAAGGTGTGGGTCTTCAAGGGCGAGATCCTCGGCCATGACCCGACCGCGCAGGACCGTCTGATGATGGAATCGCAGACGTCCGGCGTGCGCCCGGCTCGCTGATTGCAGGACATAGGAAAGAACCATGCTGCAACCGAAGAAAACCAAGTACCGCAAGGCTTTCAAGGGCCGGATCAAGGGCGACGCCAAGGGTGGCACCGCACTTAATTTCGGCTCCTACGGTCTGAAGGCTCTCGAGCCGGAGCGTATCACCGCTCGCCAGATCGAAGCCGCGCGTCGTGCCATCACCCGTCACATGAAGCGCCAGGGCCGTCTCTGGATCCGCGTCTTCCCCGATGTGCCCGTGTCCAAGAAGCCTGCCGAAGTCCGTCAGGGTAAGGGCAAGGGCTCGGTCGAATACTGGGCAGCGCGCGTGAAGCCGGGCCGCATCCTGTTCGAACTGGACGGCGTTTCGGGGCAGATCGCTGCTGAAGCCTTCAGCCGCGCTGCCATGAAGCTGCCGGTCAAGACGAAGGTCGTTGCCCGTCTCGGCGACACCTCGCACCTCGGAGGCGAATAATGAGCAAGATCGAAGATCTGCGTCAGAAGAGCGACGACCAGCTTTCGGAAGAGCTCGTCGAACTGAAGCGCGAAGCGTTCAACCTGCGCTTCCAGTCGGCAACCAACCAGCTCGAGGCTCCGGCCCGGGTTCGCGAAGTTCGCCGCACCATCGCCAAGATCAAGACTCTGCAGACCGAGCGTGCCAAGGCCGCTTCCGCAGAGAAGGCTTGAGGAGTAGACAATGCCGAAACGTATCCTGATCGGGACTGTCACCTCCGACAAGACCGACAAGACCGTGACCGTGCTGGTCGAACGCAAGGTGAAGCACCCGCTTTACGCGAAGATCATTCGCCGTTCGAAGAAGTATCACGCGCACGACGAAAACAACGAATACAGCCTGGGCGACGTGGTCCGGATCGAGGAGACCAAGCCGATCTCCAAGACCAAGTCCTGGCTCGTCAAGGACCGGGTGACCGCTGGCGGTACGCAGGCGGTGGAAGCCGACCTCGACGTCGCTGCGGCGAAGCCGATGAAGGCCGAAAAGCCTGCGGACGCGCCCAAGGAAGATACGGCTGACGCGAAAGCGGAAGCCGACAGCTGATTTGAGTGGAACTGCCGGGCGCCCGCCGCAAGCGGGGCCGTCCCGGCAAGCCAATGAGAAGGAACCGGATCAATGATCCAGATGCAATCCAATCTCGAAGTCGCGGACAATAGCGGCGCAAAGCGCGTCCAGTGCATCAAGGTGCTGGGCGGGTCGAAGCGTCGGTTTGCCTCCGTCGGCGACGTGATCGTGGTTTCCGTGAAGGAAGCCCAGCCGCGCGCGAAGGTGAAGAAGGGCGACGTTCACCGCGCCGTCATCGTGCGCACGAAGAAGGACGTTCGCCGCCCCGATGGCAGCGTGATCCGCTTCGACAGCAACGCCGCTGTCCTCGTCAACAAGAGCGAGGAACCGATCGGCACCCGTATCTTCGGCCCGGTGGTTCGGGAACTGCGCGGCCGCGGCTTCATGAAGATCATCTCGCTCGCTCCGGAGGTTCTGTAATGGCATCCGCACGCATCAAGAAGGGTGACAGCGTCGTCGTCCTGTCCGGCAAGGACAAGGGCAAGACCGGCACCGTCACGAAGGTCCTGCCGAAGGATGGCAAGGTCGTCGTGGAAGGGGTCAACATGATCTCGCGTCACCGCAAGCCCAGCCAGGCCAATCCGCAGGGTGGCATCGACCGCGTCGAGGCGCCGATGTTCCTCGCCAAGGTGGCCGTGGCCGATCCCAAGGATGGCAAGCCGACCCGCGTCCGCTTCGAAGAGAAGGACGGCAAGAAGGTCCGCATTGCCGTGAAGTCGGGAGAAACGATCGATGGCTGATTACACGCCCCGCATGAAGTCGCGCTACGACGACGAGATCGTCAAGGCGATGACCGAGAAGTTCGGCTACAAGAACCGTCTCGAAGTGCCCAAGCTCGAAAAGATCACGCTCAACATGGGTGTGGGCGAGGCGAGTCAGGACAAGAAGAAGGTCCAGGTCGCTGCCGAGGAAATGGCTCTGATCGCCGGCCAGAAGCCGGTCATCACCAAGGCCAAGAAATCGATCGCACAGTTCAAGCTGCGCGAAGGCATGCCGATCGGTGCGAAGGTAACCCTGCGCCGTGAACGCATGTACGAGTTCCTCGACCGCCTCGTCACGGTGGCAATGCCCCGTATCCGTGACTTCCGCGGCCTCAACCCGCGCTCCTTCGACGGCCGTGGCAATTATGCCATGGGCATGAAGGAGCAGATCGTCTTCCCCGAAATCTCGTACGACAAGATCGAGACCGTCCGGGGCATGGACATCATCGTAACCACCACGGCGAAGACCGACGAGGAAGCACGCGAGCTTCTGAAGCTGTTCGGTTTCCCGTTCCCGGCTGAAAAGTCGGAAGAGAAGGAAGCGGCGTGAGCCGTCTCCTGACCAGCAAGTAAGGAAGAGAGCTTAAGTCCAATGGCGAAACTGAGTTCCATCAACAAGAACGAGAAGCGCAAGAAGCTCGTCAAGCAGTACGCTGCGAAGTACGAGAAGCTGAAGGCAATTGCCGACGACAAGTCGCTCGACGAAAGCGAGCGTCTGATGGCGCGTCTCAAGATGGCGGAAATTCCCCGTAACGCGAATCCCACGCGTATCCGGAACCGCTGTTCCACCACCGGCCGCCCGCGCGGCTATTATCGCAAGTTCGGCATCAACCGTATCGAACTGCGTAACCTCGGCAACAAGGGCCTGATTCCGGGCCTGACCAAGTCGAGCTGGTGAGGATCTAGAATATGGCTATGACCGATCCCCTGGGTGATATGCTCACCCGTATCCGCAACGGCCAGCAGGCGAAGAAGGACTCCGTCCTGTCGCCTGCGTCGAAGCTGCGTGCGAACGTTCTCGAAGTCCTTCAGCGCGAAGGCTACATCCGTGGCTATTCCGAAGACGAGAGCGGCAAGCACCCTGCGCTTCGCATCGAGCTGAAGTATTTCGAAGGCGAACCTGCCATCAAGCATGTCGCCCGCGTCTCCAAGCCGGGCCGCCGCGTCTATTCGGGTTCGAAAGACCTCCCGACCGTGCGCAACGGCCTTGGCATCACCATCGTCTCGACCCCTCGCGGCGTGCTTTCGGACAACGAAGCGCAGGCCGAGAATGTCGGCGGCGAAGTCCTGGCGGAGGTGTTCTGATGAGCCGCATCGGCAAGAAGGCCGTCACGATCCCCAGCGGGGTCGAGGCCAAGATCGAATCCGACACGCTGACCGTGAAGGGTCCCAAGGGCACGCTGTCCATGGGCATGTCCGACCTCATCGATTACAAGATCGAAGACTCGGAAATCCAGGTCAATCCCGCCAATGACACGAAGCAGGCACGTTCCTTCTGGGGCATGCAGCGTACGCTGGTCTCCAATCTCGTCGAAGGCGTGACCGAAGGGTTCACAAAGACGCTGGAAATCAGCGGGGTCGGCTACCGTGCGCAGGCACAGGGCAAGACGCTGAAGCTGCAGCTCGGCTACAGCCACGACGTCGACCTGACCGTGCCGGAAGGCCTCGAGGTCAAGACGCCGGACCAGACGACCGTGATCGTCTCCGGCATCGACAAGCAGGCCGTGGGCGAATTCGCCGCGAACATCCGCCAGTGGCGCAAGCCCGAGCCGTACAAGGGCAAGGGTATCAAGTACCAGGGCGAATACATCTTCCGCAAGGAAGGGAAGAAGAAGTAAGATGGCAAAGCTTTCTCTTTTCGAACGGCGTCGCCGCCGCGTCCGGACCGCGCTCCGCAAGCGTTCGGGCAATAAGCCGCGCCTGTCGGTGCACCGCACCGGCCAGCACATTTACGCCCAGATCATCGACGACGCCGAAGGCAAGACGGTCGCAGCTGCTTCCACCCTCGGTGGCAAGGGCTCGGGTGCGAATATCGATGCCGCAAAGACGGTCGGCAAGGATATCGCTGCCGCGGCCAAGAAGGCCGGCGTCACCACTGTCGTGTTCGATCGCGGCGGGTTCCTGTTCCATGGCCGCGTGAAAGCGCTGGCCGATGCCGCCCGTGAAGGCGGGCTGGAGTTCTGATCATGGCAGACGACAACAAGACGCCCGAAACCAAGGGCGAAGACACGAAGCCGGTTGAAATCGAACAGGCTGCTTCGGCCGAAAGCGGTCCCGAAGTAAAGAAGGAAGAGCCGGCGATCGCCGATACGCCTTCCGAGGCTGCGGACAACCAGAGCCCGGCGCAGGGCGACGACGGCAACGCCCGTACGCAGGCGAATGCCCGTGGCGGCCGCGACAACCGCGGCGGTGGCCGTGACAATCGTGGCGGCGGACGTGGTGGCCGGGGTGGCCGTGACAACCGCCGCGGCGGCCGTGACGAGCCGGATGACGGCATCACGGAAAAGCTGGTCCACATCAACCGCGTCTCGAAGACGGTGAAGGGCGGTAAGCGCTTCGGTTTCGCCGCTCTCGTGGTGGTCGGTGACGGCCAGGGCCGCGTCGGCTTCGGCAAGGGCAAGGCCCGCGAAGTTCCGGAGGCCATCACCAAGGCAACCGCAGCAGCGCGCAAGAAGATGATCCGCGTCTCGCTGAAGGAAGGCCGCACGCTGCATCACGACGGCAACGGCCGTTTCGGTGCCGGCAAGGTGACCATCCGCACCGCACCTCCGGGTACCGGCATCATCGCCGGTGGTCCGATGCGTGCCGTGTTCGAGAGCCTTGGCGTGGCAGACGTCGTGACCAAGTCGGTCGGTACGTCCAATCCCTACAACATGATCCGCGCAACGTTCGATGCGCTGTCCGACCAGACGTCGCCGAAATCGGTGGCGCAGCGCCGGGGCAAGAAGGTTGCCGACCTGCTGGGTCGCGGCGGTGCGAGCGAAGCCGAGGCAAAAGCCGACGCCGAAGCCGTGGTGGAGTAAGACACAATGGCGAAAATCAAGATCAAGCAGATCGGTTCGCCGATCCGTCGTCCCGAGAGCCAGAAGAAGATCCTCGTCGGTCTCGGCCTCGGAAAGATGCACCGGGTTGTCGAACTTGAAGACACCCCCGAGGTTCGCGGCGCGATCGCGAAGCTCCCGCACATGGTTGCGGTCGTCGATTGAAGACATGGCGCGTCCTGCTGCGGGGGGAAAACTTTCCCCTCGACACGCAGCAGGGCGCGCCCCTCATGGGCTTTTACGCGACCCGCTGGGTCGCGGCGCCCGATGAACAAGGGGCTTTCGCTGCCGCAGTCGAGCAGCTAAGGGAAGCGCCCGAACTTTCCGGCATACCCAAGGGTTGCGGTGCGAACATCGTTTCCGAAGACATTGCCGAATTGCCCCATGTGCAGGTTCCACCCGAAAGGCGCGGCCTGACCACTTTCCGGATGGCAACATCCAGCGCGTAGAAAAGCGAAAGCGAGTGCAGACATGACTATGAAACTCAACGACATCCGTGACAATGCCGGTGCCCGCAAGAACCGTATCCGCGTTGGTCGCGGTATCGGCTCTGGCAAGGGCAAGACCGCGGCTCGCGGCCAGAAGGGCCAGAAGAGCCGTTCGGGCGTTGCGATCAAGGGCTTCGAAGGCGGCCAGATGCCGCTTCACATGCGCCTGCCGAAGCGCGGGTTCAACAACCCGTTCGGCAAGGATTTCGCCGAAGTGAACCTGGGCATGATCCAGAAGTTCATCGACGCGAAGAAGCTCGACGCCAAGAAGGATATCGATCACGCGGCACTGAAGGCTGCCGGCCTAGCCCGTGGCGGCAAGGACGGCGTGCGCCTTTTGGGCAAGGGCGAGATCACGTCCAAGGTCAAGCTGGTCGTCGCCGGTGCGTCCAAAGGCGCAACCGCTGCGGTCGAAAAGGCCGGCGGCAGCGTCGAGGTCGTCGAGGTTAAGACCCCGTCGGCCAAGCCGAGCAAGGCCGAGACGAAGACCGGCACGGCTGCGGACAAGTCCAAGAAAGCCAAATAATCGACGAAATCGAGGGCGGCGGGTTCGACATCGGGCCCGCCGCTCCCTATGTCCTGTCCCGCAAGGCCGGGAGGGACCGGCGATAGTTCAGGATACAAGACGTTCCGATGGCATCACGCGCCGACAATATCGCGAGCAATATGAGTCTCGCCAATTTCTCCAAGGCCACCGAGCTTCGCCAGCGCATCTGGTTTACGCTCGGCGCCCTGATCGTGTTCCGCTTCCTCAGCTTCGTGCCGCTGCCGGGTGTCAATCCGCAGATCCTGAGCACGCTGTACGATCAGACGCGGGGCGGGGTCCTCGACCTGTTCAACACCTTCTCGGGCGGCAGCCTGGAGCGCATGAGTCTCATCGCGCTCGGCGTGATGCCTTATATCACCGCCTCGATCGTGGTGCAGATGGCCGCGGCCCTGCATCCCACGCTCGCCGCGATGAAGAAGGAAGGCGCCACCGGGCGCCAGAAGATCAACCAGTACACGCGCTACGGCACCGTGTTCCTGACCGCGATTCAGGGGTATTTCCTGGCGACCGGCCTCGAAACCTTCGGTGCTGCGAGCGGCATGCAGGCGGTGGTCGAGCCTGGTCTCACCTTCCGGATCGGCGCCGTCATCAGCCTCGTTGGCGGGACTATGTTCCTGCTGTGGCTGGGTGAGCAGATCACCGCGCGCGGGATTGGTAACGGCGTCTCGCTGATCATCATGGCCGGCATCGTCGCGCAGTTCCCGACCTTTGCCGCCAACATGTTCGAAGGCGGCCGTACGGGTTCGATCAGTGCCTTCATCATCGTCGGCTTCATCATCATGGTGGTCGCGCTGATCCTGTTCATCTGTTTCGTGGAACGCGCGCAGCGCCGCCTGTTGATCCAGAATCCCAAGCGGGCAACGCAGCGCGGCATGATGCAGGCAGACCGTTCGCACCTGCCGCTGAAACTGAACACGGCAGGCGTCATCCCGCCGATCTTCGCCAGTTCGCTGCTTCTGCTGCCGCTGACCATCAGCCAGTTCGCCGGCAATTCCGTCGATACCGGCAGCACTGCGGGCGGGTTCATCGTGACACTGAACCAGTACCTTCAGCACGGTCAGCCGATCTACATGACGCTGTATGCCATCGGCATCATCTTCTTCGCGTTCTTCTACACCGCCGTTGTCTTCAACCCTGAGGAAACGGCCGAGAACCTGAAGAAGAATGGCGGTTTCATTCCGGGCATCCGCCCCGGCAAGCGTACCGCCGACTACCTCGACTACGTCCTGACGCGTATCACCGTGGTCGGTGCGATCTACCTGACGCTGGTCTGTGTCATTCCCGAATACATGATCGCGCAGACGGGCATTCCGCTGTTCCTAGGCGGGACGAGCCTGCTCATCGTGGTCAACGTGACTGTGGATACGATCAGCCAGGTCCAGTCGCATCTGCTGGCGCACCAGTATGGTGACCTGATCAAGAAGGCGAAGCTCAAGGGTCGCAAGCGCTGAGCGATGCCGTTGCTGGCAAATCATTCAGTTTCGATGGGGGATTCTCAGGCGTGAATATCATTCTTCTCGGTCCTCCGGGTGCTGGCAAGGGCACGCAGGCGCATCGCATGGTGGAGCATCACGGCATGCGCCAGCTGTCGACCGGCGACATGCTGCGCGCGGCGGTAAAGGCCCAGACCCCTGTGGGTCAGAAGGCGAAGGCCGTCATGGATCGCGGCGAGCTGGTGTCGGACGACATCGTATCGGAATTGATCGACGCGGAACTGACTGCGCTTGCGCCGGAAACCGGCGTGATCTTCGACGGCTATCCGCGGACGCAGGCGCAGGCGGAGCAGCTTGACGGTCTGCTCGCCAAGCATGGCCGATGCCTCACGCGGGTGATCGAACTCGGTGTGGACGAGGATGCGCTGGTGGAACGCATTACGGGCCGGTTCTCCTGCGCCGAATGCGGAACGCTCTACCACGACATGGCAAATCCGCCGAAAACGGACGGTGTGTGCGACCAGTGCGGATCGACCGAGTTCAAGCGCCGCCCGGACGATAACGAGGAAACGGTTCGCACGCGGATGCAGGAATACCGCGCAAAGACGCAGCCGATCCTGCCGCATTACGAGGCGCAGGACCTTGTCGCACGCGTCGACGGCATGGCTTCCATCGAGGACGTCAGCCACGCGATCGACGCGCTGCTTACCTAAGGCCCTTCCTTGTCCCGCCGGCTTGCGATAACCGGTGGTAAGAGGGAGGTCATGGGACCGATGACATTCAGATACTTTACGGCGGCAATTTCACTGGCCGTCGCCGCGCTTGCCGCGCCGGCCCAGGCCGAGGTCGTCGAGGCATCGGACAGCGGCTTCACCACGCGCGCCGGCGTCGTGGTCGAGGCCGATACGCAGGCGATCTGGCTGGCGCTGATCTCTCCCGGGGGCTGGTGGAACGATGCCCATACCTGGTCGGGCGATGCTTCGAACATGACGTTGGAGCCGCAGGCCGGAGGCTGCTTCTGCGAGCGTATTCCTGCCAGCGAGGAAGACGGTGCCATCGGACTGGATGGCAGCGTGCGCCACATGAGCGTGGTCCAGTCCTTCCCGCGCAAGGTCCTTCGCATGCGGGGCGGGCTCGGGCCCTTGCAGGGGGAGCCTGCCGATGGCGTCCTGACGATCACGCTGAAGCCGGTGGACGGCACCACTCGCATCCTGTGGGAATATGTCGTCGGCGGCCACATGCGTTACGAAGTCCCGGTCATCGCGAAAGCTGTCGACGGTGTCATGAACCAGCAGCTCGCCGGACTGGCATCCCAGTTCGGCGGACCGGTAGGGGCAGGGGGCGATACCGAAGAAGCGGCGTCGGATGACGAAGATACGGCATCCGAGGACGAGGCCGCGGCGGATGACGAGGAAGGCAGTGCCGACGAGCCCGCCACCGCGCAGGACCCGCCCGCACGCGCCACCAGCGCAGAAGATGTCGCCGAAGCGCTCGATGCGCTGGCGGCGGAACTGGAGGACTGATCTCGGCCCGATCGCGGACGTTTCGCGGCGGGCTGTTTTGACAGGGCCGGGCAGGGCGGTTAAAGAATGTCACGAACTTGAAACCTTGCGCGCGGCACCCA
Organism: Altererythrobacter sp. MTPC7; assembly: GCF_042851395.1. Taxonomy (NCBI): domain Bacteria; kingdom Pseudomonadati; phylum Pseudomonadota; class Alphaproteobacteria; order Sphingomonadales; family Erythrobacteraceae; genus Altererythrobacter; species Altererythrobacter sp. MTPC7. The sequence goes on from NZ_BTGS01000002.1 coordinate 239,308, forward strand.
TATCGGTGCTCGCGTTGTCAGGGTGCGCTGGCTGTTGACGTTACGTCGGAATCGCCTTAAGCGCCCTCGTCATTCGACAAAAATGTTGGGTTGTCCGGTCGGTCGTCGATTCGTCGCGTGCCAATCCGGGCTTTTTCCATTTCGGGAATCCACCATTTCTGCCGGATGAAATTGTAGCGATGAGATAAGGGCGTTCAGGCATCTGCCAAGTCCTTGTGGAGCATGGAGAATTAAGTGGCTCGTATTGCCGGGGTAAACATCCCCACCAACAAGCGCGTGATCATCGCGCTGACCTACATCCACGGAATCGGTCGCACGACCGCCGTGGAAATCGCCGACAAGCTGGGTATCGATCACAAGGTCCGCGTTCAGGACCTGACCGACGCGGAAATCCTGCAGATCCGTGAAACGATCGACGCCGACTATCAGGTCGAGGGTGACCTTCGCCGCAACACGGCGATGAACATCAAGCGCCTGATGGACCTGCGGTCCTATCGCGGCCTGCGCCACCGTAACGGCCTGCCCGTTCGCGGCCAGCGCACCCACACCAACGCCCGCACCCGCAAGGGCAAGGCGAAGCCGATCGCAGGCAAGAAGAAGTAAGCGCGACCGCGCCCTTCTTACCAGCTACCCGAATACGAGGAACGACACACAATGGCACGCGAACCAGGCCGCATCAGGAAACGCGAGCGGAAAAACATTTCCAGCGGCGTTGCGCACATCAACGCCAGTTTCAACAACACCATGATCACCATCACCGACGCGCAGGGCAATGCGATCAGCTGGTCCAGCGCCGGCATGATGGGCTTCAAGGGCAGCCGCAAGTCGACGCCCTACGCCGCCCAGGTTGCCGCGGACGATGCCGGCAAGAAGGCCGCCGAACACGGCGTCCGCACGCTGGAAGTCGAAGTAAAGGGCCCGGGCTCGGGCCGCGAGAGCGCGCTGCGCGGTCTTGCAGCTGTCGGTTTCACCATTACTTCCATTCGCGACGTCACGCCGATCCCGCACAACGGCGTGCGGCCATCCAAGCGGCGCCGCGTCTGATCCGCACTTGTCCGGCGGCCCTTCGCGGGGCCGCCGCCAACACCTGACGGACCGGACGCGCCTCCCGCAGCGCTCCGGTCTGACCCGCATCCGAACGCCCAATGGCGAAATAGGGGAAATCCATGTCCGTCAATACCAAGAACTGGCAGGAACTGAAGAAACCCAACCAGCTCGAAATCAAGGAAGGCGGCGACAAGAAGCGCAAGGCCACCTTCATCGCCGAACCGCTCGAGCGCGGTTTCGGCCTGACGCTGGGCAATGCGCTGCGCCGCGTCCTGCTCTCCTCCCTCCAGGGCGCAGCCATCACCTCGATCAAGATCGAGAACGTCCTCCACGAATTCAGCAGCCTTGCCGGCGTGCGCGAAGACGTCACCGACATCGTCCTGAACGTGAAGCAGATCGCCCTCAAGATGGAAGGCGAAGGTCCCAAGCGCCTGCAGCTTTCCGCAACCGGCCCGGGTGAAGTCACCGCCGGCGACATCGCCGTGTCGGGCGATATCGAGATCATGAACAAGGATCTCGTAATCTGCCACCTCGACGAAGGTGCGAACCTCAACATGGAACTGACGGCGGATGTCGGCAGCGGCTACGTGCCTGCGGTGCAGAACCGCCCGGCCGACGCGCCGATCGGCCTGATCCCGGTCGACAGCCTGTATTCGCCGGTCCGCCAGGTCAGCTACAAGGTCGAGAAGGCCCGCGTCGGCCAGGAACTGGACTTCGACAAGCTGAGCCTGAACGTCGAGACCGACGGTACGGTCGCCCCGGAAGATGCCGTGGCCTATGCCGCGCGCATCCTGCAGGACCAGCTGACGCTGTTCGTCCACTTCGAGGAAGGCATCCCGCAGCCGTCCAGCGCCATGATCGGCGTCGCGGCAGAGCCGCAGGAATCGGACGCCAACCAGCTCAACCGCTACCTCCTCAAGAAGGTCGACGAACTGGAACTGTCGGTCCGCAGCGCCAACTGTCTGAAGAACGACAACATCATCTATATCGGCGACCTGGTCCAGAAGACCGAAGCCGAGATGCTGCGCACGCCGAATTTCGGCCGCAAGTCGCTCAACGAGATCAAGGAAGTGCTGTCCAGCATGGGTCTGCGCCTCGGCATGGACATCCCCGGATGGCCGCCTGAGAACATCGAGGAAATGGCCAAGAAGCTCGAGCAGGAACTGCTGGGCTGACACCCTCGCTTACGGGAATGGGCCGGACCCGAAATTCCGGCCCGTACCGGGCTACCTCATACGGGCCCCTTACGAACGGAGTAGAATGAAATGCGTCACAAGATTTCCCAGCGCAAGCTTTCGCGCAAGTCGGGCCACCGCAAGGCCCTGTTCCGCAACATGGCTGCCGCGCTGATCAAGCACGAACAGATCGTCACCACGCTGCCCAAGGCGAAGGAGCTGCGTCCCTATGTCGAGAAGCTGATCACGCTGGCAAAGCGTGGCGGCCTGTCGAACCGCCGTCTTGCACAGAGCAAGCTGCTCGACGAGACGCAGCTGAAGAAGCTGTTCGACGTCCTGGCAGAGCGTTATTCCGACCGTGACGGCGGTTACACGCGCATCATCAAGGCCGGCTACCGCGCCAGCGACGCCTCGCAGATGGCAGTGATCGAACTGGTCGACCGCGACGAAGACGCGAAGGGCCAGGACAGCGGCCCGGTCATGACCGAGGACGACGAATACGAAGACGCGTAAGCCGCGCCTTCGATACGAAAACGGGGAAGGGCCGCCGGATACAATCCGGCGGCCCTTTCCTTTTTTCCGGGCGCAGCTAGGGTCTGCACCCATGATCCGCACGACCATTGCCAGCGCTGCCGCGCTGCTCCTCGCCGCTTCTCCCGCTACTGCACAAGATGCACAGGAGAGGCTGGATGCCCGTTACGATCGGGCGCTGGCGGCAGGGTACAAGGCGCTCATGCTGTGCAGCGCGATCGGGCATGCGCGTGACAATGGCATTTTTCGTGGACCTCGAAGTGTAGCGGAATACGAATTAGCAGGCATACAATCGCCTTTCGATGAGATCATTGCAGATTTGCCTGCCGAGATCGTAGGCTTTCCTCAAAGCACTCGCGTTCAGCATGTCCTGGTTGAATGGGCCGACGACATGCCTCCAAGATTGGCACACAATCGCTGGGGTTCGGGGTGCGCTTTGGCTCCCATCGGCTACGATAAGGTGCCTGAAGCTAGAGAGCGAATTCCCGCACCGCCACCGATAGTAAGGGTCATCACGCCGCAAACTGACGGGATGAAGTCGGTATTCGATCGCGGATTCGGAACTGGTTTCGGCGAAGGGTCGCGAACAACCGCAATCGTTGTGCAACAAGGGAACCAGATTGTAGCCGAAGCTTATGCTAACGGTTTTACGCCGCTGACCCCGCAGCGCACCTGGTCGGTGGCCAAGAGCATTGCGGCGACGCTGGTAGGTGTCGCGGTCTATCGCGGGGAAGCTGATGTAGCGGCCTCTGCGGGGCTGGGCGACAACGAAGATGACCCCCGTCGCGCCATTACGATCGACCAAACCTTGAGGATGGCGTCGGGGAGGTATTCTGACACGCCGGGTAACCGAACCGACGCACTCTATTGGGGCGGCGCCACAGTTACGGAGGTGGCGCAGACAACTCCGCTAATCAATGTACCGGGCACCGTATTTCGTTACGCCAATAACGATATCCTTGCGGCCGTGCAGGCGATCGATCTTTCGGCCGAGGGAAATTCACCGTCGTCTTTGTTCCGTCAGTTGAACATGCGCGACACCGTCGCCGAAACGGACTGGGAGGGCAATTACATCCTGTCGAGCCAGGTCTGGTCCACCGCGCGCGATCTGGCGCGGCTCGGACAACTGCACTTGGACGGTGGCGTTCTGCCATCGGGAGAGCGCATCCTCCCCGAAGGCTGGACTGACTACGTCTCCTCCCCCGCCGGCCCGCAGCCGGAGGGGCGCCCGTTCGGCTATGGCGCGGGCTGGTGGCTGCTGAATGCAAGCGAGGGCGTTCCGCCCGATACCTACGCCGCCATGGGCAATCGCGGACAGTTCGTCGTCGTCGTGCCCAGCCGCGATGTCGTCATCGTGCGGCGGGGCGAGGATCCGGCCGGGCAGGGCGGGTTCGACATTGCCGCCTTCACCCGCGACGTGCTGGCCGCGCTGGAGGATTGAACGCGGCCGCGCGATGGCTACATCCAATATCACACAGAACATGTAACGAGAGGTTGCCCCTTCCATGATCCGCAAGACCATTCTCGCAGGCTCTGCCAGCCTGCTCGCGCTGACCGTGCCGATGACGGCCCTCGGCGCGCACGACCACACCCAGACCGAGGAAGCCAAGCCCAGCATGACCGTGCCCGAATATCCCGAAACCCGCCGCGGCGACGTGGTCCATACGCAGTTCGGGGTGGATGTCGCCGATCCCTATCGCTGGCTGGAAAACGACGTGCGCGAGGACGAGGAAGTCGCTGCATGGGTCGAAGCGCAGAACGAGGCGACAGACGCTTTCCTGGCGCAAATCCCCGGCCGCGAGGCGCTGAAGACGCGCATTACCGAGCTGACCGACTACGAACGCTTCGGCCTGCCGCAGGAAAAGGGCGGGCGCTATTTCTACACCCGCAATGACGGCTTGCAGAACCAGAGCGTGCTGTATGTCCGCGAAGGGCTGGACGGCGAGGCGCGCGTCCTGATCGATCCCAACGAATGGTCGGAAGACGATGCGACCGCGCTGGGCGGATGGGAGCCGAGCCCGGATGGCACGAAGCTGCTCTACGCCATTCAGGACGGCGGCAGCGACTGGCGGACCGTGCACGTATTGGACGTGGCTGAGGGCGTCACGATCGGCGATCCGGTGGAATGGGTGAAGTTCTCCGCACTCGACTGGGCGAAGGACGGCAGCGGATATTACTACAGCCGTTTCCCGGCGACGGGGGAGGGCGAGACGTTCCAGGCGCTCAACACTGATCACAAGGTCTATTTCCATCGCCTCGGCACCGCACAGGCGCAGGACGAGCTGGTCTACGAAACGCCCGACCAGCCGGAACTCAATCACATCGCGCAGGTCAGCGATGACGGGCGCTATGTCGTTGTCACCAGCTCCAGCGGGACCGACGATCGCTACGAAGTGACGCTGATCGACCGCCAGGATGCCGATGCCGAGCCGCGCACCATCGTGCCGGGGTTCGAGCATTCCTATTCCTATGTCGGCAATACCGGCAGCACCTTCTTCTTCACCACCAATGACGGGGCGCCGCTGGAAAAGGTCGTGAAGACAGATATCGCGGCGGCGACGCCGGAATGGACCACCGTCCTCCCCGAAGCGGAAGAGACGCTGGGCGGCGTGTCGCTGGTCGGCGGAAAGCTGGTCGCCAGCTATCTCCGCGATGCGAAGAGCCAGATCGACATCTTCGACCTCGACGGCAACCCGCTGCGCGAGGTGGCGCTGCCCGGCATCGGATCGGCCGGCGGTTTCGGCGGCGATACCGACGCCGACGAGACGTTCTATTACTTCACCAGCTACAACCAGCCGGCTGCGATCTATCGCTACGACATGGAAACGGGGGCAAGCACCCCGTGGGCGCAGCCCGAGGTCGCGTTCGATCCCGATGCCTTCGTGGTCGAGCAGCAATTCTACGAAAGCAAGGACGGCACGCGGGTGCCGATGTTCATCGTCCGCTCGAAAGAGGTGGCCGAAAGCGGCCAGGCCGTGCCGACGCTGCTGTACGGCTATGGCGGTTTCAACATCTCGCTGACCCCTGGCTTCAGCCCGTCGCGCCTGGCCTGGGTCGAGGCGGGGGGCGCCTATGTCGTCGCCAATATCCGCGGCGGCGGGGAATACGGCAAGGCGTGGCACGATGGCGGGCGCCTGCAGAACAAGCAGAACGTGTTCGACGACTTCATCGCCGCGGGCGAGTACCTGATCGAACAGGGCATCACGCCCGAGAACGGTCTGGCCATCAATGGCGGCTCCAATGGCGGCCTGCTGGTGGGTGCCGTCACCAACCAGCGGCCCGACCTGTTCGCCGCGGCCAGCCCTGCCGTGGGCGTGATGGACATGGTCCGCTTCGACCGATTCACCGCCGGGCGCTATTGGGTCGACGATTATGGCTATCCGACCAAGGAAGCCGATTTCCTGAAGCAGATGACCTACTCGCCATATCACAATGTGCAGGATGGCACGGACTATCCCGCGGTGCTGGTGACCACGGCAGACACGGACGACCGGGTGGTTCCGGGGCACAGCTTCAAATACACGGCTGCCCTGCAGGCGGCGGAGCTGGGCGACAGGCCGCAGCTGATCCGGATCGAGACCCGCGCCGGACACGGCAGCGGCAAGCCGACCGACAAGGCCATCGAGGAAGCGGCCGACGTGCTCGGCTTCCTCGGCTGGTTCACCGGACTGGAGTTCGCCGACTGACGATCAAGGTAATGCGGTGTCGCAAGGTTGTTCACAAAAGTAACGCTTTGTATGAACGGCTCCTGTCGGCCCGCTTCAGGCTCGCCTCACCGGGCTATTGCTAGACCCGTAATCAGTCGAGGGCATTCCGCCTTCGCCTGATTACGAGGAGCAAGACATGAACACCGTTTCCAAAGCCCTGCTCGGTACCGTTGCCGCTGGCGCGATGGCGGTAACGTCTGCAGCCCCGGCATCCGCCCGCGACCGTTACGACAATGACGGGATTTCTGCAGGCGAAGTGATTGCAGGGGCCGTGATCCTCGGTGGGATTGCCGCTGTCGCATCGTCGATCGGCAAGGATCGTGACCGTTACCGCGGCGATTATCGTTATGATCGCGGCTACCGTGACAATTACTATCGCAGCCGCGGTAATCCGCGGGCTGCCGTGGAGCGCTGTGTCGCTGCCGCCACGCAGGAAGCGCGGCGCTATGGATACAGGGGCGTTCGCGTGACCGATATCCGGGATGTCGACGATACGCGCTATGGCTGGCGCGTGAAGGGCCGCATCGCGGTCGAGGAAGACAGCTATCGTGGCCGCTATGGCTACCGCGACCGGAACTATCGCTACAATTCGCGCTATGACCGCAATCGCTACGGCTACGGTCGCAGCGGGTACGGCGACAAGGACCACGGCCGGTTCACCTGCGACATCCAGCGCGGCCGTGTGGTCGACATCGATTACAGCGGCCTTTCCGGTCCGCTATGATCGGTAGCGAGGCCGGATGATTACGGCCCGCAAATCCCGCGCCAGGCGGTTCAGCCGGAAGACAGGCTGGACCGCCTAGCTTTTCGATCATGACTGGCGGCATGCCGTGCACGCCATCCACGCGATTTGCCAAGGGGGCAAACCATTATGACCGTCCGTTCCGCATTCATCGCCGCAGGGGCGACCCTGTCCATGGCCGCCACGCCCGTCGCCGCGGCAGAGCTTCCCGTGTCGACGCAGCGCAGCGCCGTGGCGCCGGCAGCGGCCTATGATGCCGACGCCGAGAATGCCCAGCGTCACCGGTATCGTGGATATCGCGGCTATAACGGATACAGGGGCTATCGCGGTTACCGGAACCGGACGAGCGCCGGCGACATCATCGCAGGCGTCGCCATCCTGGGCACGATAGCTGCGGTCGCCAGCGCAGCCAGCAAGAACCGCGACCGGGACCGGTATCCCGACCGCCGCTATCGCACCTCCGGCCCGTCCTACGACACGTCCAGCGGCCTCGACCGCGCGGTCGACCAGTGCGTGCTTGAGATCGAGCGCGATGTCCGCATCGGCGAGATCGACGGTGTGGACCGGAACGGGTCCGGCTGGAACGTGACCGGCACGCTCTACAATGGCGATGGGTTCAGCTGCCGGATCGGCAATGACGGACGCATCGACGGGATCGACTACGGCACGCGCGGCGGCTTCACAGGGGCCGGATACGACAGTGCATTGCGCACCGGCGCCGCTGCAGACGGGCAATGGGACGATGCAGTCTATGCGCGCGCCCGGACCTCTGCCGGCTATGCCGAGCCGGACCTTTCCGGCCCGGCGGACGATGCCCTGCCTGCCGGCGTACAGCAAGGTCCGCAGCCAGCCTATCCGGGCGGCCCGGTAGCGGACGAGTACCAGTATGCGGACGAGGGCAATTACGGCGGCTGAGCGCCGGCGTTCGGCCCCGCCCGGCTAGCCCTGTTCCTCCGACGGGGGAGGGGCATCCCCTTCGGCATCCGTCGCCACCAGCCGTTCGTTGTATGCGGGCAGCGCAAGGTTGAAACGGATCGCGGCGCTGCGAAGGATCAGCCCGGCGACCGTTGCCAGCGGCCAGACAAGCGCTCGCGGACCACCCAGCATTTCTCCGACCACGCATAGCGTTGCCGAGAGCGCCGCTGCGGTCACGTAAAGCTCGGGCCGCATCAGGATGGACGGGCGTCCGGCGATCACGTCGCGGATCACCCCGCCGACGCATCCTGTCACGACGCCCATCATCATCGCCGGAACGGGCGGAATGCCGTAGGTCAGAGCCTTCGCGCTTCCCAGCACGGCATAGGCGGTCAGGCCGATGCCGTCGGAATAATCGAGCAGCTTCCCATCCCACCACTGCGTCGGCGTGTACCACACCAGAAGCGCCACGATCATGCAGGTGGCGGCGACCCATGCGTCGTTGATCCAGAACACGGGCGCGTCGATCAGGAGGTCGCGCACCGTGCCGCCGCCGACACCGGTCACCAGCGCGAAGAAGGTCAGCGTGACGAAGGTCTGCCGTTCCTTCGCGGCAATCAGCGCACCGGACAGGGCGAATACGGCCACCCCGGCAATATCGAGCCAGTCGAGCAGCGGCGTCAGGATGATGGTGGGATCGGGAATCATGGTCCGGTCTTCGCCCTGCGGCGCCGGAACATCAAGACGCAGCCCAGCATCGTACCCACCAGCGCCAGCAGCGCGAACAGGATCAGCACTGGATGCGAGCTATCCTCACGCGTTTCCAGGTCCATGATGTGCAGGCCCCAGGCAAAGTCGAACACCCGCCACCAGCCGGTGCGCACGGCGGCGATGTCGCCGGTCGCCTTCTCGACATAGACCCTCGTGCCGCTTGCCAGCACCACCTGGTAACCATCGACGGGGCGGCGAAAATCGAAAGGCGGCGCGTCTGCGGTAAACGCGTTGACGACCTCCACCGCCTCTCCGCCCACGATATTCCGCCGGACGATCGCGGCTGCTTCCTCTGGCGTTCGTGCGCCGGCCGGGCGGTTGTCGGACAGGTTGTAGGCGATCTTGCGACCGTCGCTGAGCGTGGCGATATATTCCAGTCTCCCGCCGCGCATCCGCTGGGTGATCTCGGTCACGTTGTCTGCGGGCGGCAGGGCAAGCAGCTGTGTGCCGGGCGGAATGGGCTGGGCGGCCATGGGCTTGCGAAGATGCTCGCCGCGCACTTCCTCGATCGGGCGCGAAACCATCAGCAGCCCGGTCGCAGTCCACATCACGACGGGCACGCCGATCAGCCAGCCGAGCCAGACATGCCACCGCGCGAAACGCTGCATCCAGAGGCGCTTTGCCATGAACTACTCCGAAAACGGGCGGTCGCTGCCGCGCCTCGCCTGCCATGCCCGGCGTGATATTCAGCCGTGCAGCCGCGCCCCTATGGCCTCGGCAGCGGCGATGCAATCGAAGTCGCTCCAGCGCGGTCCGATGACCTGCATCCCGCAGGGCAGGTCCCCGCTCGCCCCCACGGGCAGGACGGTCGCCGGCAGGTTCGGGAACGTGGCGATACCGGCCCATGCCAGCCCCTCCGCCGCGTCGCGCTCCTCTCCGTTAATCGCGATCTCGCCGCGAAACAGCGGCTCGTTCCTGTGCGGGAAGGCGAGGATATTGGCGGGCGGGGCAAGCACGAAGTCGTAGCTTTCGAAAAGGCGCGCCCAGCTTCGCTCGCACCGGGCCTGCGCGTCCATGAGGTCGAACCAGTCCGCTGCGCTCGCCTGATGGCCACCTGGCGACGGGGCCCCGCGTGCCATGGTGATGTTGAGCATCTTCAGATAGGCGGCGTGATCGCCCGCCAGGTCGGGCAAATCGGTGTAACCCACGTCGACGGAGGCTCCCACACCGTGCAGGACATTCAGCGCTGCCTCGATCGGCTGGCGCACATCGTCGTCTATCGGGCTGGCCGGGTGGTCGAGCAGGGCGAGGAAGCGCATTGTCTCCAGTGGCTTGTCCCGCCGCCGGAGGGGAATGGTGGCAGTCAGTTCCAGCATCGCGGCAAGGTCGGCCGCGTTACGGGCCAGCGGTCCTGCCACGTTCAATGCCCCGTCATGCCGGCCGCGGTCGGCAAAGGCGGGGTCCGTGTGCCCCTCCGAACTGACGAGGCCCCAGCTCGTCTTGTGCCCCCAGATGCCGCAGAAATGGGCGGGCACGCGCACCGAACCGCCGATATCGGTGCCGAATTCGGCAGCGACCATGCCGCTTGCGACCGCTGCGGCAGCGCCGCCGGACGATCCCCCGGCGCTCCGGTCGACGTGATGCGGGTTGCGTGTGCGACCATAAAGGGGATTGAAGCTTTGCCAGTCCGCCAGGCCGGGCGGGACGTTGGTCTTGCCCAGCATGACCGCGCCTGCCGCTTTCAGCTGGCGCACCACGGCGGCGTCGGCCTGCGCGATATGCCCGGCGTGGTCCTTCAGCCCCCAGCACGTGGGCAGGCCCGCCACGTCGAAGCTTTCCTTGATCGTCAGCGGAACGCCGAACAGCGTCTGGTGTGGCAGAGGCGTCTGGCCGTCCATTGCCTTTGCCGTTTCGCGCGCCCTGTCGAAATCGCGCACTACCACCGCGTTGATCGGGCCGTCGCGCGCTTCGATCCGGGCAATGGCGCGGTCCGTGGCCTCCGACGGGGAAAGCCGACCTTCACGGATCAGGGTGGCGGTTTCCAGTGCGCCGGGCTGGTCGGTCAGGCTGGGAAAGGTCATGGGCGAGACTCCGTCAAGGGGGCAGGCTGGGTTGGCGTCAGCGGGCAAACAGGTTCGACGGGTCGGCCATGGCCTTGATCTCGATCGCATTGCCGCTGGGATCGCGGAAGAACATCGTCGCCTGCTCTCCCGGCTGGCCTTCGAAGCGGATGGTCGGGGCGATGATGAAATCGACACCCTCTGCCGTCAGCCGCTTCGACAGGATGCGCCACTCTTCCATCGACAGGACCGCGCCGAAATGGGGAACGGGCACGTCCTCCCCGTCGACCTGGTTGCTCGCGCCGGTGCCGCCCTCGCCGGTTCCGACAGGGGCGTGATGCGCCACGATCTGGTGGCCATAGAAGTCGAAGTCGATCCATTCGTCGCTGCTGCGGCCCTCGGGGCAGCCGAGGATACCGCCGTAGAAGCCGCGCGCGGCATCGAGGTCGTGAACAGGGAAGGCGAGATGGAACGGGGGCAGGGTCATGACGGGGTGTCTTCCTGGGGCGGCACCGAAAGGCCTAGGGCAAGGCCGAAGCCGAGAATGGGGGATGCACCATATCCGATCAGGATACCGGGATAGTGCGAGATAAGCGCGATGATGGCAAAGCCGAACCACGCGCCAGCCAGCGCAAAACGGGCATGGGTGTAGAAAGGGTCGGCAAACAGCACCAGCGCAAAGCCGGCTGCCATGGCCAGCATCAATCCGATTCCAGCGGCAACGGAGAGCTGCATGGCATCGACTATCACCCGCTCGACAAAGGGTTGGGGCGGCAATTCTCCGCGCACGGCCATGATCAGGGATGCAGCGAACCCCACGATGCAGACAAGCCCTATGCGCCAGTCGCGGGTCCGGTCGTGCAGGCCGGCGGCGGCGAATACGGCGGCAAAACCGAATGCCGCATCCGGCTGGAGCGAGGCAGCGAGAATGGCGGCCAGCAGAACGGGCGCCGCGAATTCCCGGTCTCGCGCAGCCAGCACGGCAATCGCGGGGAAGGCGAGGGAGCCGGCATGAAGCGACAGTGGACCCACCGGCAGCCAGCGGGCGATCCCGTTGACCCATGGCCCGGTCAGGAGGGGGACGAAACACAGCGCGAGCAGCACAGCGACCATGATGCGGCGCCCGCGTAGGGTGTGCGGGGACCGTCCCGCCAGGATCCAACCTGATGCGATGATCAGCGCGCCAGAATTGATCGCGATGTATTGCCCCGGCGCTCCGGCTGCCGACAGATATAGCAGGCCGGCGCCGACAGGGACCAGCAGGGCAAGAAGGGCCGGGAGTTTCCTCGCCAGCCCTCCTGTCCTGCCGTCGGTCATGACCCGATCAGATGTGGATCGGCTTGCCCTGGACCGCCATGGCCGCTTCCTTCAGCGCCTCGGCATGGGTCGGGTGGGCATGGCAGGTATAGGCGATATCCTCGCTCGTCGCGCCGAATTCCATGGCGACCGCAGCTTCGGCAATCAGCGTACCGGCAAGGCTGGCGACGATGTGGACGCCCAGCACGCGATCGGTGTCGGCATCGGCAATGACCTTCACGAAACCATCCGTGTCGCGGTTCGCCTTCGCGCGGCTGTTGGCCATCATGGGGAACTTGCCGATCTTGATCGTATGGCCCGCTTCCTTCGCCTCTTCCTCGGTCATGCCGACATCGGCGAATTCGGGCATGGTATAGACCACGCCCGGGATCAGGGCGTGGTTCACGATGCCCGTCTGGCCGGCGATGTTTTCGGCGACCGCAATACCCTCGTCCTCGGCCTTGTGCGCCAGCATCGGGCCGGGGATCACGTCGCCGATGGCCCACACGCCGTCTACCTTGGTGCGGAAATCGTGGTCGGTTTCGATCTGGCCGCGCTTGTTCAGCTCCAGCCCGATGGCATCGAGTCCGAGCTTGTCGGTGTTCGGACGCCGCCCGATGGAGACCAGCACATGGCTCGCCTCGATCGTTTCGGCATCGCCGCCATCTGCCGGTTCGACCGAGACATGGACTTTCTTGCCCTTGACCTCGGCGCCGGTGACCTTGCTCTTCAGCTTCAGGTCCATGCCCTGTTTCTTGAAGATCTTGCCCGCTTCCTTGCGCATATCCTTGTCCATGCCGGGCAGCAGCATGTCGAGATATTCGATGACGGTGACCTTCGCGCCGAGCCTGCGCCAGACGGAACCCAGTTCCAGCCCGATCACGCCGCCGCCGATGACGACCAGGTGCTCCGGCACTTCGCCGATTTCGAGCGCGCCGGTGCTGTCCACGATCCGGCCTTTGGCGTTATCGACCTCGACGCCGGGCAGGGGCGTGACGCTGGAGCCGGTGGCGATGACGATATCTTTCGCCGTTACCTTCTCGCTCTTGATTTCGGCGGTATGGGCATCGACGAAGGTCGCATGGCCCTTCTTCCAGTCGACCTTGTTCTTCTTGAACAGGAATTCGATCCCGCCCGTCAGTTCGCCGACGGCCTTCGTTTTCTCCGCCATCATGGTCGGCAGGTCGAGTTCGACCGAGGTCTTCATGCCCCACTTGGCCATGTGGCCGCCCTCGGCTTCCTCGAACAGTTCGCTGGCATGGAGCAGCGCCTTGGACGGGATGCATCCGATATTGAGACAGGTGCCGCCCAGGGTCTCGCGGCTTTCCGCGCAGGCGGTCTTGAGGCCCAGCTGTGCCGCACGGATGGCCGCGACGTAGCCGCCGGGGCCAGCGCCGATGACAAGGACGTCGTAATCGTATTTCGTATCGCTCATTGTGCCTCTGCCTCGTCCGTGCGTTCGCCGTCGGCGCCGCCGGAAAGATATTGCTGCGCGCACTGCGCCACTATCGTTTCTATCTGGGTAGTCTCGCCGGAAATCAAACCGCCGATATCGAGTTCGTCCTGTGCGCGCCGCGCTGTGCAGTCGCAGACCGTGTCGGCCGCTTCTGCGGCGATGGGCAGGCCCTTGACCTGCGCGATGCACTGGGCGCGGACCTGCGCCATCATGCCGCCGCTGCCTTCCTCCGCCGCCTGGTCGCATGCAGCCAGCGCAAGGGCCGCCACCATGGACAGGGCGAGGGAGGCAAGGGGGGCTGCCGAAGGCCGCTCCTGCCGCATCACAGGTCGATCAGCATCCGGGTGGGATCCTCGATCGCTTCCTTGATGATCTTGAGCGCGGTCACGGCCTCGCGCCCGTCGATCAGGCGGTGGTCGTAGGACAGGGCCAGATACATCATCGGGCGGATCACGATCTCGCCATCGACGACGACCGGGCGATCCTCGATCCGGTGCAGGCCGAGAACGGCGCTCTGCGGGGGATTGATGATCGGTGTCGACATCAGGCTGCCGAAAACGCCGCCATTGGAAATGGTGAAGGTGCCGCCCTTCATGTCGTCCATCGTCAGCGTGCCTTCGCGCGCGCGGCTGCCGAAATCGGCGATGTCTTTCTCGATTTGCGCGAAGCCCTTGGCCTGCGCATCGCGGATGACCGGGACGACCAGGCCGTTCGGCGCGCTGACCGCAACCGAGATGTCGACATAGTCGTGATAGACGATCTCGTCCCCGTCGATATAGGCGTTGGCGGCCGGCACGTCCTTCAGCGCGAGGCAGGCGGCCTTGGCGAAGAAGCCCATGAAGCCGAGCTTGATGTCGTGCTTCTTGGCGAACAGGTCCTTGTACTTGCCCCGCGCTTCCATGACCGCGCTCATGTCGCAATCGTTGAAGGTGGTGAGCAGCGCGGCATTGTCCTGCGCGCCCTTCAGGCGCTTGGCGATGGTCTGGCGCATGCGGGTCATCTTGACCCGCTCTTCCGCCCTCGCGCCGCGGCCTTCACCGCCGGAAGAGGCCGTGCCGACCTGCTGTGCCTGCGCAGGCGCGGCATCGGCAATGGAGCTGTCGTCGCCCTTGTTCTTTGCAGCGGCGATCACGTCTTCCTTGGTCAGGCGGCCATCCTTGCCGGTGCCCTTGATCGTGGTCGGATCGACGCCGTGTTCCAGGACTGCGCGGCGCACGGCCGGGCTCAGCGTCTGGGAGGCATCGGAAGCGGCCGCAGCGTCGCCGGACTTGGCTTCGCGCTTCGCCTGGCCCTCTTCCGCCTGCTGTTCCTTGCGTGCAGCTTCTTCGCCGGTAGCGGCGGGCGCGCCGCCTTCTTCCACCGTCGCGATGACTGCTCCGACTTCGACCGTGTCGCCGACCTCTGCGCCCAAAGAGCGGATCACGCCCGCCACGGGGGAGGGGACTTCGACTGCGACCTTGTCGGTTTCGAGGCTGACGATGGGTTCGTCCACCGCCACGGCATCGCCGACATTCTTGAGCCATTCGCCGATTGTGCCCTCGGTGACGCTTTCACCAAGTTGCGGGACCTGAATTTCGGTAGCCATTATTATCCCTCGTTCCTGCAGTCGCGTTCGCCGTTTCGCTGGGCTTCGCCGCCATCGGCGAGACCGAGCGCGATGCTGACGAGCGCATCCTGCTGTACCTTATGACGCGCCGCATAGCCCGTTGCAGGCGATGCGGCGACTTCGCGGCCGGCATAGCAGGGACGCATCCCGCCTTTGCCGGCTTCACCCAGTGCTTCTTCGATCTTGCCGTCGACGAAGAACCATGCGCCGTTATTCTTCGGCTCTTCCTGGCACCAGACGACCGTTTCCAGGTTCGTCATGCGCTTCAGGCGCACGGCCAGCGGTTCGCCGGGGAAGGGATAGAGCTGTTCGATCCGCACGATGGAGACATCGTCCAGCCCTTCCTCGTCGCGCTTCTCGATCAGGTCGTAGGCGACCTTGCCGCTGCACAGGACAAGGCGCTTTACCTTCTCGTCGGCAATGTCCTTCGTATCGGACTTGATCCGCATGAAGTGATGGTCGCCCATGAATTCCTTCGCCGGGCTTTTCGCCATCGGGTGGCGCAGCAGCGACTTGGGGGCCATGATGACCAGCGGCTTGCGGAACGGGCGCAGCATCTGGCGGCGAAGCACGTGGAAATAGTTCGCCGGCGTGGTGATGTTGCAGACCTGGATATTGTCGTTCGCGCATAGCTGGAGGAAGCGTTCGAGCCGTGCCGAGCTGTGCTCCGGTCCCTGTCCCTCATAACCGTGGGGCAACAGCATGACGAGGCCGTTTGCGCGCAGCCACTTGACCTCGCCGGCGGCGATGAACTGGTCGATCATGATCTGCGCGCCATTGGCGAAATCGCCGAACTGCGCTTCCCACAAGACCAGCGTCTTCGGGTCCGCCATGGCGAACCCGTATTCGTATCCCAGCACGCCATATTCGGACAGCGTGCTGTCATAGACCTCGAACTTGCCGTGGGGCAGGGTGGTCAGCGGGATGTATTTGCGCTCGTCCGTCTGGTCGACCCAGACCGCGTGGCGATGGCTGAACGTGCCGCGGCCGCTGTCCTGCCCGGACAGGCGCACGCCGAAGCCTTCCGTCACCAGACTGCCGAAAGCGAGCGCTTCCGCGGTGGCCCAGTCGAAGCCTTCGCCGGTGTCGAACCATTCCTTCTTCGCCTTCAGCACGCGGCCCAGCGTCTTGTGAATGGTCAGGTCATCCGGCACCTGCGTCAACGTCTTGCCGAGGCTGTCGAACAGTTTCTTCTCGATCGCGGTGTCGGCATTGCGCCGCGCGGTTTCCGAATCGGCCGGCTTGTTCATGCCCGCCCAGCGTCCGCCGAACCAGTCCGCCTCGTTGGGCTTGTAGCTTTTCGCGGCGGCGAAATCGTCTTCCAGCTGGCTGACGAAATCGGCGCGCAGCTGGTCGGCCATGCCGTCGTCGATCACGCCTTCCTCGCGGAGCCGCTCGGAATAGATCTTGCTTACCTTGGGATGGCCGCGAATTTCCTTGTACATCAGCGGCTGGGTGAAGCTCGGCTCGTCGCCCTCGTTATGGCCGAAGCGGCGATAGCACCACATGTCGATCACGATATCGCGGCCGAATTTCTGGCGGTACTCGATCGCTAGCTTGCAGGCGAAGGTCACCGCCTCCGGGTCGTCGCCATTGACGTGCAGGATCGGGGCCTGGACGCCCTTCGCCACGTCGCTGGGATAAGGGCTGGAGCGGGCGAATTTCGGGCTGGTGGTGAAGCCGATCTGGTTGTTGATGATGAAGTGGATGCAGCCGCCGGTATCGTAACCGGGCACGCCCGACAGGCTCAGGCTTTCCCAAACAACGCCCTGTCCGGCAAAGGCCGCATCGCCGTGGATCAGGACCGGCAGCACCTGCTGGTGCTTCGCCAGGTCGTCGCGGATCGCCTGCTGCGCGCGTGTTTTGCCCAGGACTACGGGATTGACCGCTTCGAGGTGGCTGGGATTGGGCACGAGGCTCATATGGACCTCGATCCCGTCGAAGGCGCGGTCCGTGCTGGTGCCGAGGTGGTACTTCACATCGCCCGATCCGCCGACATCGTCGGGATTCGCGCTGCCGCCCTGGAATTCGTGGAAGATGACCTTGTAGGGCTTGGCCATCACGTTCGCGAGCACGTTCAGGCGACCGCGATGCGCCATGCCGTAGATGATCTCGCGCACGCCGTCCGCGCCGCCATACTTGATGACCGCTTCCAGCGCGGGGATCATGGATTCGCCGCCATCGAGGCCGAACCGCTTTGTCCCGACATATTTCTTGCCGAGGAATTCCTCGAACTGTTCGCCCCGGATCACGGCGGCGAGGATCGCCTGCTTGCCTTCGGGCGTGAACTGGATCGTGTCTTCGGGCGTCTCGAACTTGTCCTGCAGGAACCGGCGTTCCTCGGTGTCCGTGATATGCATGTATTCGAGGCCGACATTGCCGCAATAGGTGTCGCGCAGGACCTGGTAGAGGTCGCCCACCTTCACCCATTCGAAGCCGAACACGCCGCCGACATAGACTTCCTTGTCTTCCTGTCCGGCGAAGCCGTGCCATTCCAGGCTGAGGTCTTCCGGTTCTTCCAGCCCGGACAGGCCCAGCGGGTCGAGGTCGGCCGCCATGTGGCCGCGCACGCGGTAGAGGCGCACCAGCAGCATGGCGCGGATGGAATCGCCGGCGGCTTCCTCCACCGCGCCTGCGTCCATCGCCTTGCCCGCCTTTTTCGCGGCGGCGGCGACGGCCTGCTTCATCTGCGTCGGGTCGAGCGCCTGCGTCAGGTCGGCATCGGCGTCGACCGCTTCTGCCAGCCAGCGCGGATTCGCCCAGGACGGACCGGGCTGCGGCCCTTCCTGGTCGCCCAGTTCGGGGAGGAAATCGTGTGTTTCGTTGCCCATGTCAGGCCGACCTTTCGCACCGGCTCCGATGCCGGCTATTCACTCAATGCCTCGGCGGCGCGGAAGGCTCCCGGGGAGGAGAAAACCTTTCCGCGTCGCGAAATCAGGCCATTTCCTTCAGCATGGCATCCAGCGTGGTGCCGAGCTCGCTGGGCGAGGGCGAAACGCGAATGCCCGCATCTTCCATCGCCGCGATCTTGTCGTCCGCGCCGCCCTGGCCGCCCGAGACGATCGCGCCTGCGTGGCCCATGCGGCGGCCTGGAGGCGCCGTGCGGCCTGCGATGAAGCCGACCATGGGCTTCTTGCGGCCCTTGGCAGCCTGTTCCTTGATGAAGGCTGCTGCTTCTTCTTCCGCGCTGCCGCCGATTTCGCCGATCATGATGATCGACTTCGTTTCGTCGTCGTCGAGGAAGAGGTCGAGCACGTCGATGAAGTTCGTGCCGTTGACCGGGTCGCCGCCGATGCCGACAGCCGTCGTCTGGCCGAGGCCGACCATGGTGGTCTGGTGGACGGCTTCATAGGTCAGCGTACCGGAGCGGCTGACCACGCCGACGCTGCCCTTCTGGAAGATCTTGCCCGGCATGATGCCGATCTTGCACTCGCCGGGCGTCAGCACGCCGGGGCAGTTCGGGCCGATTAGGCGCGACTTGGACCCTTCCAGCGCAGCCTTCACGCGAACCATGTCGAGCACGGGGATACCTTCGGTGATGGCAATGATCAGCTCGATCTCGGCATCGATAGCTTCGCAGATCGCGTCGCCTGCGAAGGGCGGCGGCACGTAGATGCACGAAGCGGTCGCACCGGTTTCGGCCTTCGCCTCGCGCACGGTGTTGAACTGCGGCAGGCCGATATGGTCGGTCCCGCCCTTGCCCGGCGTCACGCCTGCAACCATCTGCGTCCCGTAATCGAGCGCCTGCTGCGTGTGGAAGGTGCCGGTGTTGCCAGTCATCCCTTGCGTGATGACCTTGGTGTCTTTGTTTACGAGGATGGACATTCAGTTTTTCCTTCTAATCTTCAATTCACAGCGTCTTGCGCACGCTCAAAGCGAACACCTTTCGTTCGCTCTCGAAAGTCGAAACGCGGATGTTACGGCCTACGACCGTACGTCCGTCTGGTGTCATCCAAGCGATGTTATCGCTATCCGCTTTTTGACGAAAATCACCGAGGGCTTGCGACGCCGCGGCGACTAAATCTTCTCGCTCAATTGCCGGGTCATAAACAGTGCAGGTCAACGAAGACGCGTCCGACTGCCTTGTAGGAACCAACACGAGGGTCGGAAAATCCTTCCCCTCGGGTGTAAAGATGCGAGGCAGGTTTTCTTCACCGGTCGGAGCAACCTCTACCCAGCGATACTCGGACGCAATTGCAGGAATCTCGGCAACAGCCGCCGAAATGCAGAAGCGCAGAAAATGATCACGCAACTCTTCCGCAGCCGCATCAGGGCTGACGGCAGTCGCACTTGCGAACAGGGCGAGAGATGCGAGGCCAGTCATGCCATTTAGGCCAGCGTGCTATCCAGGCCCTTGCACGCCTCGAGCAGTTCCTCGACCGCGTCGGTGGAGACCTTGAGGTTGGCCTTTTCCTCGTCCGACAGTTCGATCTCGACCACGTCTTCGGTGCCGCCGGCACCGATCACGGTCGGGACGCCGACATAGAGGCCGTCGAGGCCGTACTTGCCTTCGACATGGCTGGCGCAGGGCAGGATGCGCTTCTGGTCGCCGAGATAGGCTTGGGCCATCGCAATTGCGCTGGTCGCCGGGGCGTAATAGGCCGAGCCGTTGCCGAGCAGGCCGACGATCTCGCCGCCGCCCTTGCGGGTGCGGTCGACGATTTCGTCGATGCGGTCGGCGGAAACGCCCTTGATCTTCGCGTAGTCGTCGACCGGAATGCCGTTGATCGTGGTGTAGCTTTTGACCGGGACCATCGTGTCGCCGTGGCCGCCCAGCACGAAGGCGTTCACGTCCTTTACCGAGCAGTCGAATTCCCATGCGAGGAAGGTGGCGAAGCGCGCGCTGTCGAGCACGCCGGCCATGCCGACGACCTTGTTGTGCGGCAGGCCGCTGAATTCGCGCAGCGCCCAGACCATCGCGTCGAGCGGGTTGGTGATGCAGATCACGAAAGCGTCGGGGCAGTTGTTCTTGATGCCTTCGCCGACCGACTTCATGACGGACAGGTTGATGCCGAGCAGGTCGTCGCGGCTCATGCCCGGCTTGCGCGGGACACCGGCGGTGACGATCACGACATCGGCGCCTGCGATGTCGGCATAGTCGTTCGAACCGGTGATCTTCGCATCGAAGCCTTCGACCGGTCCGCACTGCGACAGATCCAGCGCCTTGCCCTGAGGCATGCCTTCCGCGATGTCGAACAGGACGATGTCGCCCATTTCCTTCTTCGCGGCGAGATGGGCGAGCGTGCCGCCGATCATGCCGGAACCGATAAGGGCGATCTTCTTGCGACCTGCGTTTTGAGCCATAGGGGGTAAGCGTCCTTCCAACCGCGCGGGACGACGTTACGGGCATGGCGCAAGATACGCGGCCCATCAGCCGGTGACGCGCCAATTCGTCCCGCGAGGGAGCGCGCCCGGCAAACTCGGGTCATTCGACTAGGCCGCAGCCTGCACGATTGCAACCACCAAAGCTGCCGTTTCGCAGACTATCTTTGCAAATGGTTCGCAATTGCAATAAGGTCCCGAAATACAGACGCCAGACGCCTGCCCAATGCGATTACGCACGGGATCTGCAACGGGTTCCTGATGGACCGCGATGGCATGCGGCGAAGCGTTCGGCCGATCAGCCGGTTGCCTGCAAACCTCTGCCAATCGCAGACCCGTGTTCGCCCCGTTCCTGCGCCAGCAGCATGGCGGCGAGATAGTCCGGCACGGCACGGCTGAAATAATATCCTTGGCCCAGCGTGCAGCCGGCGGCGCGGACGGATTCGACCTGCTCGGCCTTTTCCAGCCCCTCGGCCACGATTTCCATGTCCAGCTGCGAGCCCAGTTCGGCCACGGCGTGGATGATGGCCTGCGTCTTGCGGCCGATATCGGGACCGGACACGAAGCTGCGATCTACCTTGATCTTCGAGAACGGATATTTGTTGATATAGCCGAGCGAGGAGTAGCCCGTCCCGAAATCGTCCATCGCGAACCGCACGCCCTTTGCGGAAAGGTCGCCGATGAACCGCTCGGTCGCGCTGTTGTCGTCGACGAGCACGCTTTCAGTGATTTCGAGTTCGAGACGGTGCGGGGCAAGCCCGGCCTCGCGCAGGGCGGCCATGATCCCCAGCGCCGCGCCCGGTGCCTTGATCTGCAGGGGCGACAGGTTGACGGCGACCGTCACGTCCTCCGGCCAACCGGCACAGACCTTCGCTGCCTGCTTCGTGATCCAGTTCCCCAGGGTGACGATGACGCCTGTCTCTTCCGCGACGGGAATGAACTGGTCGGGACGCAGCTCGCCCTTGACCGGGTGGAACCAGCGGACCAGCGCTTCGAAGGTGCGGATCTTGCCGGTCTGCAGATCGACGATCGGCTGGAAGAAGATCGACAGTTCGTCGCGCTGGATCGCGGCGCGCAGTTCCGCCTCGATCTCGCGCCTGTTGGCCAGATCGCGGGTCATGGACGGATCGAAGAACCGGCTGCGACCGCGCCCGCCCATCTTGGCATCGTACAGCGCGAGGTCGGCGTGCTGGAGCAGCGTGTCCGCATCCTCCCCGTCTTCCGGCATCAACGCGATGCCGATGGAGCAGCCGACCTCCAGCTGCTCGCGGTCGAATTCCATCGGACGATGAAGGTCGTCCAGGATCCGCACGGCCAGTGCCTCGCAGGCGGCGCGGTCGTCGACTTCGCTCACGATCACGAATTCGTCCCCGCCAAACCGCGAAACCGTGCTCCCGGCCGGCACGACCGATTGCAGCCGGTCTGCCGTTTTCGCCAGTACCCGGTCGCCCGTCTGGTGGCCCAGAAGGTCGTTGACCTCCTTGAAGCGGTCGAGATCCAGCCAGAAAAGCGCGATCTGCCGCTCTCGCGGGACATTCATGATGGCCTGCACCAGCGCGTGGTTCAGGCCGGCCCGGTTGGCGAGGCCCGTCACCACGTCGGTCCTGGCGAGGCGTTCCATCTTGGTCGCCATGGTGCGGCTGGCCTGCGCGTGCGCGATCGACTGGTAGATTGTCAGGAAGGTATTGCTGGTGATCGCCACCATGGCGAGCATCGCAAAAGGTATGGTTGCTGCCATCACGAGATACCCGGCTGATCCTTCGAGCAGGCCCCCGACACCAATGGGGACGAAACACAGGACCATCTGGCCCAGCGCAATCACGGGACGGCCTGCATTGCGTGCGGAAATTCCGGTCCCGTAGCACAGGGCGTGACCGACCAGCAGGACCTCGACGCCCGCGCCTGCGCCCATCACGATCGCCATTCCCGCCAGCAGGCCGAACAATCCCGCATAGGCGAATGCGCCAATCTCGTAGATCGTTTCCAGCTTGTCGGTGCTGTGCCGGGCGTTGTCCGGGTTGATGGCGAATGCCACGGCAACGCGGACCAGGGCAGCGACCGTCATCGCAACCGCGACTGCAGTAAAGACTGCATTCTGCACAAACCAGGCCGCAGCCAGGCTGACGAGAATGCCGTTGAACGCACCGATCGCAAGGCTGGATGGCTGGGTGTAGAGCGACGAAACGAGGGTCCGGCGGACCTGCTCGTTCATGGCGTCCGCGCCCAGCTTGCGGCTCACGACGTCACGCAGCCATCTGATCTTCTGCGTCGTTCGTATGACGCCCGGATTAGGGCGAAAGCGTCATTTTTCGGTTAATCGGCCGATAATGATTTTGCAAAATGGGTCATCGCTCTGGCACGCCGGTCAGGCGCAGGCGTCCAGCATCCTTTGCCGCATGGCCAGGCGGTCGGCCATGGGCCGGTCCAGTGCACGGCAAATCGAATGCCATTTCTCGAATTCGTCGCGCGCATCGCTCAGCAGTGCCCGTTCCGCCTTGGCAAAGGCGTGGTCTGCCGCACCCAGGCCATGCACCTGGAACTGCTCGAGCGCCGCGCGCAGCAATTTGTCGGTGTCGACGATCGCGCCGTCCAGATTGTCGTTCGCAGCCCGGCCCCGCGCGCGGCGGGCCAGGGCGCGGGCGACGGGGGACCATGTCCGGCGGCGGGCGGCGGCGAAACGGATCGACATGATGTATGGCTTTCTACGACGTGATCTATCGGGCTGCGAAGCGATGGAGCCTGTCGGCAGCCGGGGCGGGGACTGTCTTAGGGATAGGGGGCTAAGCACCTGTTTCCGCTTAAGGTTATGCGGCCATTAAGCTTTGCGTGAAGGTGGTTATTGGCCCGCATTCCCGCCGTTTCCGGCGCCCGGTTTCCATTGTCCGGCATTGGCGTATTCGGGGCGTACGGCCCCTGCGCCCGGCAGTTTCTCTGCGGTGAACTGTGCATCCCCGCCCGCCGCTTCTACCTGCGCGGTGTAGACCGGTGGCGGCGCGCGCCGTCCCGCCTCCGCTGCGGCCTTCGCGCGGGCTTCCTCGTAAGCGCGGGCCAGCGCGACCGGATCGGTTGCGGCAGGTGTCTGCGCCATGTCGGCAGCCGATGCAGGCAGGGGCTCCGCACTCCGGGGGGAGGGGCGCGGAATGCGCTCGCCGCCGACATAGGCAGTGCGGAACGCGCCGGGCCGGCCCGCGCTGCCTTTCCAGCGATAGAAGCGGTGCGCGCCGATCGTGCCGATATGGTCGAGGCTGCTGGCCCAGTAGGGATTGATCCACGTCGTGTGGTAATGCGTGGCATAGCCCACAGGCGTGTAGACATCGCCTGCCAGCGCCTCTGCCGCGACGCGCCGCGCACGGGCCCAGCCGCTGGCCGACGGCTTCCGCGCCATGCTGCCGTCGCAGGTGAAGGTGAACTGGCAGCCGGTCCGCCGTTCGCTGCCCTGATAGACGACGCCGCACACGCTGGCGGGGTAGGTCGGATGCATCACGCGGTTGAGCACGACCTGGGCGACCGCCTTCTGTCCGCCCGTGCTCTCGCTTGCCGCTTCGTAATAGACCGCCTGCGTCAGGCATTGGAGCGCACGCGCCTTGTCGAGGCCGGTCCCGCCGGAACGGAAAGCGCGCGCCGCCGGCCCGGCATCGCGGATTTCGACAGCCCGTGCCGGGTCGCCGGACATGACTTCGAGAGGATTGAAGACGTCCACCCCGTCGGCCAGCGTTCCCGAACCGAAACCTGCACCGGGCCGGGTGTCGAGCGGCCGGGACTGGACAGCCAGATCCGGTGTATCGTCGAGGTAGTAGAACGCCGATCCGGGGAAGCTGCTGCCAGCCTCTTCGAACGGCATTGGGGTGACCGCCGCCGGTTCGGCCTGTTCGGCTTCCGGTCTGAAGGCGCGCCATTCGCCCGGAGCTGCGAAGGCCGGCACACCGACTGCCGCCGCCAGGATGAGCGCGGCCCGCGACTTGGGGCCCAGCCGCTTGCCATCGACCCTGCGCGAGGCGCGGGGGCCTGTAAGGGTGGGGGCAGGAGCGGTGGAGCGAGGGGTCAAACGGATATCCGGTGCTTGGCTTCGTGGGGGTAGGCGTAACTAGGGGCAACCAGCTTCCCGCACGAGCGCAGTATTGGGCCCGTCCCCTAGAGGGACAGACCGGATTGCGCGCTTAAGATTCAGGGTAAGGAGCGGGTTAACGCCTGCCGCGGCCGCTTGCACCGGACGCCTGCCGGGGCTAGGGGCGCAGGCCTGTCATGGGTGCCGTGCGAAAGCGCGGCTAAGAGGGAAAGGGGTGAGCGGGCCGTCCGGCCGGCAAATCCCCTGCTGCCCCCGCAACTGTGACCGGGAAGGCGCGCTCCCACAATGCCACTGTCCACCGGGCGGGAAGGCGGGGGCGGGCCGATGATCCGGGAGCCAGGAAACCTGCCTGTAGACAGTCGCTTGAGCCGCGGGCGGGGTGCACCGACGGCAACGGATCGATGGGCAGACCGCAAGGGTCTGTCCGCCGTCATGGGCGACGCTTGTGCTTGTGACGGAGGTATCGTGCGTAAATTCCTGTATTTCGGCTGTTGTCTGGCGGCCCTGACTGCTCCCCTATCCGCTCAGGAGCGCGCTGTTTCCCGCGAACGGATCGTCGATCAGGACGGCAATCTTGCCGGCATCATAGAACGCGAATCCACCCGTCCGCTCATCACGGTCACTGCCACCGGCACCCCGATAGAGATCGAGGATACCGGCCAGGCGGTCACCATCATCGAGCGCGAGGAAATCGAGGCCGTGCAGGGCGCGGACATCGCCCGCATCCTGCGCCGCGCGCCGGGCGTAAGTCTCAGCCGCAATGGCGGGCCCGGTGCGTTCACCTCGCTGCGGGTAAGGGGGGCGCAGGGCGAGCAGGTGCTGGTGCTGGTCGACGGGGCGCGGGTGTCCGATCCCGCCTCGCCTTCAGGCGGGTTTGATTTCGGCACGCTGCTGCCCGGCACCATAGCCTCGATCGACCTGCTGCGCGGTTCCAATTCGGTCATCTGGGGATCCGATGCCATCGGCGGCGTCCTGTCGGCCTCGACCCGCGCGGAAACGGGCGTCCAAGGCAGCGTGGAATACGGCGCACGCGACAGCCTGACGGGCACTCTGGCAGGCGGCGTGGAAACGGATCGCGGCTTTGTCGGGGCCGCTGCGGGCTACGCGCGGACCGACGGTTTCTCCGCCGCCGCAAGCGGCACGGAAGCCGACGGTTTCGAGCAGATCGCCCTGACCGCGCGCGGGACCTATTACGTCACCGACACGGTCGATGCCTTTGCCAGCGTTCGCTACGCGGCGGGCGAGCTGGAAATCGACGGCTTCCCCGCGCCGCTTTTCGCGCTGGCCGACACGGCGGAGTACCAGGAGACCGAGCAGCTCTCCGGCTCGCTCGGCCTGTCGCGCGATACCGGGCCGTTGTTCTTGCAGGCGCGCTATTCCTTCGCCGACACCGCGCGGGACAATTTCGACCCGGCCTTCGGTGACACCCCCGGCTTCACCAGCGACGGGCATTCGGACCGCGTCGACCTGCGCGGCGAATGGCGACCCATCGGCCCGCTGATCGTCAATTTCGGCGGTGAGGGCGAGTGGACCAGCTACGAAACGCTGTTCGACCCGGGTGAGGATACACGCATCCTCGGCGCCTACGCACAGGCGGGAATCGAGTTCGGCGCGATTTCGGGCCATATCGGCCTGCGGCACGACGACCACGCGATCTTCGGCGGAGCGACCAGTTTCGGCGCGGATCTCAGCTATGAGATCGCGCAGGACGTGCGCCTTCGTGCCAGCGTCGGGGAGGGGTTCAAGGCGCCCAGCCTGTTCCAGCTATTCTCCGATTTCGGCAATCCTTCGCTGGCCCCCGAAAAAAGCACCGGCTTCGACCTCGGCCTCGCGTGGAAGGATCGCACCGCGCCGTTCCATGCCGGTGTCACCTTGTTCCGCCGCGACAGCGAGGACCTGATAGATTTCGTTTCCTGCTTCGGCGTGACCGGCGGCATCTGTACAGGTCGCCCGTTCGGGACGTATGACAATGTCGACCGCGCGCGGGCGCAGGGCGTCGAACTGGAAGCGGGGGCGCGGCTGGGCCCGCTGCAATTGCGCGGGGTCTACGCCTTCATCGACACCGAGGACCGCACGAGCGGGGCCGTGACGCAGGGCAATCGCCTTGGTCGCCGTCCGCGCCATGCAGCGACGGTCAGCGGCGATCTGGACCTTGGCGCACCGCTGCTCGGCTTCGAACTGCGCTACGTCTCGAGCGCCTTCGACGATGCGTTCAATAGCGTCCGGCTGGACGATTACCTGTTGCTTGACCTGCGCGCCGAAGTGGATGTGGGCGAACTGGCAAGCGGCGCGCCGCTGACCGTGTTCGGACGGGTCGAGAACGTGACCGACGCGGACTACCAGACCGCCGCAGGCTACGCCCAGCCGGGCCGGGGCGTCTTCGCCGGGGTACGGGCGAAGTTCTGATGCGCGCATGGGCGACCCTGCTTGCTGCTGCTCTGCTTGGTGGTTGCGGCGGGAAGCCTGCGAGCGAGGTGGGTGAGCCTCTCCGCATTGTCAGCCTGAACCCGTGCGCCGATGCGATCCTTGCCGAAATCGCGCCTGAGCGGCTGGCCGCGGTATCGCATTACAGCCACGATCCGCAGGCGACCTCGATGGATGTGGATCTTGCGAGGCAGTTCCCCGCCACGGGCGGCACGGTGGAGGAAGTGCTGGCACTCGGTCCCGACGTGGTGATCGCATCGAGCTTCCTTGCGCCTGCCACGCGGGCAGCCTTCGCCGATCTCGGCATTCGGGTCGAAACGGTAGGCATCGCGTCTTCGCTCGAAGAGAGCATGGAGCAGGTCCGTTCCCTCGCGGAGGTCGCTCAGGCTGGGCCCGCCGGGGAGGCGCTGGTCGAGCGAATGCAAGAGAGATGGGCGGAGGCGGCCCGGGATGGGCCGCAAGTCTCGGTCGTCCTCTGGCAACCGGGCGGCATCGTGCCGGGCGATGGCGCGCTGGTCTCGCAAATGATGCGGCAGGCGGGATTTGCGAGCCATTCCGCCGCGCGGGGCCTCGGGCAGGCGGATTACCTGCCGCTGGAAGCGATGCTGGCGGATCCTCCGGACCTGCTGCTGGTTGCGGGCCGGGAACGCTCGCAATCGCATGCAGCCTTGGAGGCTTTGCCGGAGATGCGGGTGGAGCGGTTCGATCCCGCGCTCCTTTATTGCGGTGGACCGACGATTCCCCGCGCGCTGGCGCGGCTTGACGAAGTGCGCGGAAAATGACCCGCGCCGTCCTGATCCTGCTGGCCTTGCTGGCCATCGCCTTCCCGCTTTCGCTGCTCGCCGGGCGCGTCTGGATCGATCCGGCGAGCACCCCCAATGCCGCAATCATTCTGGCCGAGCTGCGGCTGCCGCGCGGGTTGCTGGCGATGGTCGTCGGGGCGGGGCTTGGCGCTGCCGGGGCGGCCATGCAGGGCTATCTGCGCAATCCGCTGGCCGATCCCGGACTGTTCGGCATAGCGCCCGGCGCGGCGCTGGGAGCGGTGGCGAGTTTCTGGCTGGGCTATCAGGCCGGCTGGTGGGCCTTGCCTGCGCTGGCACTGGCAGGCGGCGCGGGGGCGATGGCGCTGCTGGCGCTGATCGCAGGACGAACGGGCGGGATCGCCCTGTTCACGCTGGCCGGCCTCATGATCGCCAGCCTGGCCGGGGCACTGACTTCGCTCGCCATCAGCCTTGCTCCCAATGCCTTTGCCATGAGCGAGATCGTGACCTGGCTGATGGGCGCGCTGACCGATCGCGGATGGCGCGATGTCTGGCTGGCCGCTCCGCTGACGCTCGCGGGGATTGCGCTGCTGGCCTTTGCGGGCCGCGATCTCGACGCCCTGACACTGGGCGATGCGGCAGCGCGAAGCATGGGGGTGGATACCGCGCGCCTGCTCTGGCTGCTGATTGCAGGCATCGGGCTGACCGTCGGGAGCGGCGTGGCGGTGGCGGGGATCATCGGGTTCGTCGGCCTGATCGTGCCGCACCTGGTCCGTCCGCTGACCGACAGACGCCCGTCCTCGCTCCTGCTGCCGAGCGCGCTGGCGGGCGCGCTTCTGGTGCTGGTGGCGGACAGCGTCGTGCGCGTCTTGCCGCTGGTGACGGAGCTGCGGCTCGGCATCGCGCTCAGCCTGATCGGCGCGCCGTTCTTCCTGTGGCTGCTGCTGAAGATGCGGCGCGGCGCGCTGGGGGGCGTGTGATGCTGTCGGCGGAGAAATTGAGCCTTGCGGGGCGGCTGGACGGCGTGTCTGCCGCGCTGGAAATCGGAAAGGTGACGGCGATCTGCGGGCCGAACGGGGCGGGCAAGTCGACCCTGCTGTCCTGCCTGGCCGGGACAGAACTGCCGCAGGCGGGCCGCGTCATGCTGGGGCAGGACGATCTTAACCGCCTGCCGGCACGCATACGCGGAAAACGTCTCGGCTATCTGCCGCAAGCCCCTGAGATTGCATGGGACATTGCGGCAAAGGCTTTGGTGCGGCTCGGCCGCCTGCCGCACCGTGACAGGGGCGATGCGGCTGTGGAGCGCGCGATTGCGGCCCTCGATCTGGAGGCATTGCGCCACCGCCCCGCGTCGCAATTGTCGGGCGGCGAAAGGGCGCGCGTCCTGCTGGCCCGGGTGCTGGCCGGCGAGCCCGAATGGATACTGGCCGACGAACCGCTGGCCGCGCTTGACCTGGCGCACCAGATATCGCTGCTGCGCATGTTACGTGCGCGCGCCGACGCCGGGACAGGCGTCGTCATGGTTGTGCACGACCTGTCGCTGGCGATGAACCATGCGGACCGGGTGATCGTTCTCGACCGGGGCCGCGTGGTGGCCGATGGCCAGCCGGAAGACGCTCTGTCGCCCGAAAACCTGCGCGCGGTCTGGCAGGTCGAGGCGCGCTGGCTGGGGGAAGCGCACGCCCGTGCGTTGACCGTTTCCTAGCGACTTCGCGTCCTACCGCGCGCAATACCGCGTATCGCCAGCGCGGCACATCTTTACCGCATGGCGCCACTCGGCCATTTCCCGCTCATATTGTGCGAGGCGTGTCTCCTGTTCGCGGCGCTGCTCCGCCCAGCGTGCGTCGCGTTCACGGACATAGGCCAGTTGCTCGCGGTTGAGCTTGCGGATCATCGCCGCATCGCGTTCGCGAGCCTCGCGGCTCTGCATGTCCGGATCCCTCGGATCGTCGGCCGTTGCGGCGACCGGACATAACGACAGGCCAAGGGCGATGGCCCCGGCAATCGAATAGCGATTTTTCATGATGCGAACCCCTTACCGTCCTGCATCCGGCATTAGCCCCGGTGCGTTGCCGCATTCCATACACAAAAGGTAAACCGCGGTGTCTCCGTCGTGGCAGGATCACGTTTCGCCGCAAGACGATGCGCGCCGGGCACATCGGGCGTTGCCCGGGCGTTGAGGTGCGTATGGAAAGGCAGGCGCTGCAGGACAGGTGGTTCCAACTCACCCGTGAGGTGATGCCGTCGCTGGCGGATGAGCGTGGCTGGCCGGTGCGGTTCGATCATTGCTTCCAGCGCATCCTGCTGGATCATGCCGCGGGCGGCCCGTGGCGGGAGCATATCGAGGCTCCGGCTTACGCCAGGGCAAGCGACGCGCAACTTCGCGCCGCCATAGCGCTGGGAGAAAAAGCAGTGGCGGGCGAGGCGGACCTTGCCGCGCTCAACCGCCGGTCGCTGGAATGGCGCGGCAAGCTGTAACGCCCGCCGCGCCTGTTCCTTACTTCGTGCCGACGCTGCCCGCCGGGAGCGCGCCGTCCGACGTATCGAGCGCGTCGGTATCGCCTGCGACCAGCCCGCGCGCTTCCAGCATCGGGGTGACGTCGGGCTGGCGACCGGCGAAGTTCTCGAACATCTCGAAATAGTCCATCGTGCCGCCACGGCTGAGCACGGTGTCGCGCTGGTGCTGGCCGTTTTCGCGCGTCAGGCCGCCATTCTCCAAGAACCATTTGCGGCTGTCGCGGTCCAGCATCTCGGTCCACAGATAGCTGTAATACCCGCTGGAATAACCCGTCGGGCTGCTGAAGATGTGGTTGAAATAGCTGCTGCGATAGCGCGGCGGGACGAGGCCGATTTCGAGGCCCAGTTCCTCCAGCGCATTGCGCTCGAACGCGTCGACCTGTTCGGGCGTGGTAATCGCAGCTGCTTCGGCCGGCGAGAGGGCATGCCATTTCATGTCGAGCAGGGCGGCTTCCACTACCTCGCCGAAATCGTAGCCCTGGTTGAACTTCGCCGCGGCCTCGATCTTCTCGATCAGTTCCGCCGGGATCGTCTCGCCCGTCTGGTAGTGCTTGGCATAGTTCTGCAGCACTTCGGGATAGGTCGCCCACAGCTCGTTCACCTGGCTGGGATATTCCACGAAGTCGCGCGCGGTCGCCGTGCCCGAGAGCGAGGCGTATTTCTGGTCCGCGAAGAAGCCGTGCAGCGCATGGCCGAATTCGTGGAACAGCGTGTTGACGTTGTCGAAGCTGACCAGCTGCGGCTCGCCTTCACCTGCCTGCGGGATGTTGAGCACATTGTAGATGACCGGCTTCGTTCCGTAGAGATAGCTCTGGTCGACGAAGTTGCTCATCCATGCGCCGCCACGCTTGGACGGGCGCTGGAACGGGTCGAAATAGAAGATGCCGAGCTGGGTGCCGTCTTCCTCGAACACGTCGTAGGTCGTCACGGTCGGGTGATAGACCGGCAGGTCGGTGCGCTGGCGGAACGTCAGGCCGTAGAGCTTGTTCGCGGCGAAGAAGACGCCGTTTTCCAGCACGTTCGTCAGCTCGAAATACGGCTTCACCGCATTCTCGTCCAGGTCGTAGCGTTCCTTGCGGACCATCTCGGCATAGCGATACCAGTCCGACGGCTTGACCTCGAAATCGCCGCCTTCCTCGGCGATTTTCTCGTTCAGCAGGGCAGCCTCGCGCCGCTGTGTCGCGGCGAGGGCGGGGACCATCTGTTCCATGAAGTCGAGCGCGGTCTGCGGGTTCTTCGCCATGCGGTCGTACATGACATAGCTCGCCCAGTCGGGTTGGCCGAACAGGGCGGCCTTCTGCGCGCGCAGCGACGCGATTTCGGCAATCAGGGCGCGGGTGTCGTTTTCCCCGCCCTGGTCGGCGCGGTTGTAGGACAGCATGAACAGCTTTTCGCGAACATCGCGGTTCTCGAGGGCCGGCAGGCTGGGCTGCTGGGTGGTGTTCTGCAGGGCGATGGCGAACTTGCCCGGCATGCCCTTTTCCGCCGCCAGCTTCGCTGCCGCATCGATTTCGCTGTCCGACAGGCCGGCCAGCTCCTCGCGCGTGTCGACGATCAGGGCATTGTCGACCGTCGCTTCGCGCACGCGCTGGCCGAATTCGGTGGTGATTTCGGACAGGCGGGTGTTGATCGCCTTGACCTCGGTCTTCTGCGCGTCGGTCAGCATCGCGCCGGCCTGCACCATGCCTTCATAAGTCTCTTCCAGCAGGACCGCGTCCTCGCGCTCCATCGCCATGGCGGCGCGGTTGTCGTAGACCTGCTTCACCCGGGCGAACAGCACCGGGTCGAGCGTGATGGCATCGGAATGCGCGCTCAGCTTCGGGCCGATCTCGGCCTGCACGGCGTCGAGCGTGTCGTTGGTGTTGGCGCCCGTCAGCGCGAAGAACATGGTGGCGACGCGCCCCAGCTGGCGACCGGAAGTTTCCAGCGCCACGATGGTGTTCTCGAAGGTCGGCGCCTCGGGATTGTCGCGGATCGCAGCAATCTCGACATTGTGGAGCGCCATCGCCTGTTCGAAGGCGGGCAGGTAATCATCGTCGGAAACTTGCGTGAAATCGGGCGCCTGCAGCGGCAGCGAACTGGCGTTCGCAAAATAGCCGGTCGCTTCGGGCATTGCGGTATCGTCTGCCATCGGGGCCTCCATCGTGTCGCCCGCCGATGCCATCTGGGTATCTGTCACGGTGGAACAGCCGGCAAGGAGCGCAGCGCCCAGCACGGTGGGCGCAGCGCCCGTGAACAGGGGGCGGTTGAAGATACGGGTTTTCATGAAAAGGTCTCTCTCCGAAAGGATAATGTCTGCAACGCGCCGCGGGTCCGGGCCGCGCGCGGGGTTGATCCGTGTGTTAGCTGGGGCAGGTTGAACCGCAGATTGATTGCAAATGCAACCGGGCTGCAGGGGGCGGTTATTCGCCCGGCGTGCCTTGCGCCTCGACCAGTGCCTGCCGGTTGATGGTGCGTATTTGCGGGACGCCGCCGGTCTCCCCGGTCGCCAGCCAGATGCCGCCAAGCGCGAGGAACGCACCCTGGTCCGGGACCACGGTGACCTGCGAAAGGTCGGCCTTCGCAAGGACGGACAGGACATCGGGCGCGAAGATGGAATCGAGATCATCTTCGATGCGCGAGCCGTCCGTATAAGAGGTCCGCTTTCCCTCCCGGTCGATGAAGGTCAATTCCGGTGCCAGCATTTGCGCCAGCGCCGCCCGATCATCGGCCGCAGCAGCCTTGTTCATCCTTTTCAGCGACAGATCGAGCTGGCTGGGGCTGGTCCCCACTCCGCAGCTGATCGTGCCGCCTTCTACCGCATCGTTCGCGCGGTCAAATTGCACATCGGGCGAAGGGGCAGCATCCCAGACGAGCAGAAGGCAACTGGTTGCACCACCGGAGCGTCCGGGGGCTGCGTTCGATGTTTCCCGCAGCGCGCGGCGCTGCGTATTCTGCGCGTTGTCCGAACCTGCAGTCATGCCGGCGAACTGGTCGCCCTGCGGGGCTTGCGAACAGCCCATCACTATCAGGAGGGCGAGCGATGCGCTGGCGGCGGAAAGGCGTCGCTGGCCCTTCGGCATGCCGGTACGGGTCCGGCTGGAAAGATGCGTGGAATCAGGCAGGGCGCGGATTCTCATAGTTTGCGTTCATGAATATCGCGGCACGCCTTTCGCTGCGATGGATGAGGCCGCCAGCAACCGCACCTCCGGCAGTGGTGTAGTTCAGTTCGTCGGCAATCGCGCCATAATTCGCATTGGCGATTGCGGTGTTGAGACGCGGACTGCGGCCTTCCGATACCCCGCCTTCACCGACATTGAAAACAAGATCGACCAGCGCATCGAACTCGTGCTGATAGACGTCGAGACCGTCCAGCAGGCGCACGACGCCCGCTTCGGCCTTTTTCAAATCGCTGGTCAGGAACTGCATCGCACGCTCGTGCGAGATGGTATCGCCCACGGACAGATTGTCCTGCGGCAGAACCAGATGCCCGACGCCAACGGTCGGATAGCCCGCAACATCACGGTAGACGGTGTATCTGACACCCTCTTCCTCGACGAGCGCCTGCTTGAACTTCTCGCTCGACGTAATGTACGCGGCATTGATCCGCATCACTTCCGCGTTGCGGGCTGCCATGTCATCATAGGAAAATTCATCGGCGAGCTCTGCCAGCGCTGCATCCAGCGTCGCAGAGCTAGGCGCCGTGTTTCCGATGGTGGCGAGGGCCATACCGGCAGCGGCCAGGCTGACCGGGACGCCGCGAAGCGATCCGCCACGCCAGCTTTCGCGGACACGCCGCGACCTGTTCTTCAGCCCGGATTTCATTCGGTCACGCTTCCCCTGACGGCGATTGCCGAAATCGGGTCCGCCATGGGCACGTGTCCTGCGATGTGTTTCGGAATAGGAGGTTATGTCCTGCCCCTTCCGGAGCGCTTTTGGTTGCGCGCTCTCCCTGTTTTCTGGTTCTGCATTTCTATCCGTTCGTTGTTCGTTGCGTCAGGCCTTACTCCGATTGAGTGCCCCGGCGCGCATCGCAGCGGGGATTTGCCTTGATATTATTGAATTAACTCATGGAGGGCCGGGAAAGGTCCACGGTTCACCGCGCCCGGGGGACCGGTCGTCCTCTCGAACGTGCGCCAGCGGGTGATGCACAAGGAGGGCATCGGGATGCGCCGGAACCGGTACGCGGGGCGTTCCGTTTGGACCGATCGAAAGGCAAGGCCGTGTGGACAAGAGGCGCGACTCCGGTGGTTGTCCGCCGCGCAATCCTCCCCATCTAGCGCACCTGCACTCGTTTTTGCGGCCCGTTTCGCGGCCCTGATCCAGCCTAACGCCGTCGGTCCTTGACAGGCGTGAACACAACAGGAACACAGCGTCCCCATGGCACTTACAAAGATTTCCGTGCGGGGCGCCCGCGAACACAACCTCAAGGGCGTCGATATCGACCTGCCGCGCGATGCGCTGATCGTGATCACCGGGCTTTCCGGTTCGGGCAAGTCGAGCCTCGCTTTCGATACCATCTATGCCGAGGGGCAGCGGCGCTATGTCGAGAGCCTGAGCGCCTATGCGCGCCAGTTCCTGGAGATGATGCAGAAGCCCGATGTCGAGCATATCGACGGGCTCTCGCCTGCGATCTCGATCGAGCAGAAGACCACCAGCCGCAACCCGCGCTCGACCGTGGCGACGGTGACCGAGATCTACGACTACATGCGCCTGCTATGGGCGCGGGTCGGCGTTCCCTATTCGCCCGCGACCGGCCTGCCGATCGAGGCGCAGACCGTCTCCAACATGGTCGACCGGGTGATGGAGCTGCCCGAAGGCACAAGGCTCTACCTTCTCGCCCCAGTCGTGCGCGGGCGGAAGGGCGAATACCGCCGCGAACTGGCCGAATGGCAGAAGGCCGGTTTCACCCGCGTGCGGATCGACGGCGAACTCTACGCCATCGAGGACGCGCCCACGCTCGACAAGAAGTTCAAGCACGACATCGAGGTGGTGGTGGATCGCCTTGCCGTGAAGGAAGGGCTTGAGTCGCGGCTCGCCGACAGTTTCGAGACCGCGCTCAAGCTGGCCGATGGCCTCGCCTATGTGGACCTGGCGGATGGCGTAGTGCCCGGACGCGAGGAGGAAGGGGCCGGCGGTGGCGCGATGAAAGGCGCTGGCCTCCCCGCCAACCGCATAGTCTTTTCCGAACAGTTCTCCTGCCCCGTATCGGGCTTCACCATCGAGGAAGTCGAGCCGCGCCTGTTCTCCTTCAACGCGCCGCAGGGGGCTTGCCCGACCTGCGACGGGATCGGGGAAAAGCAGCTGTTCGACCCGCAGCTTGTCGTGCCGAACGAGGCGCTTTCGCTGAAGAAGGGTGCGGTGGTGCCCTGGGCGAAGTCGAACCCGCCATCGCCCTATTACATGCAGGTGCTGGGCAGCCTCGCGAAGGAATACGGTTTCGACCTGACCACGCCGTGGGAGGAGCTGGGCGAAGCAAACCAGTCCGTCATCCTCCACGGCACGAAGGGCAAGCGCGTGCCGCTGACCTTCAAGGACGGGCGCAAGCAGTACACGGTGAACAAGCCGTTCGAAGGCGTTATCGGCAATCTTAACCGGCGGATGTTGCAGACCGAGAGCGCGTGGATGCGCGAGGAGCTGTCCAAGTTCCAGACCGCGCAGCCTTGCGAGACCTGCGGCGGCAAGCGGCTGAACGAAAAAGCCTTGTCGGTGAAGATCCCGGGGCCGCCTACAGGAGATGGGGCCGGCGTCACCGACATTGCCACACCGACCAAGATGAGCGTCAGCGATGCGAAGGACTGGTTCCTCGGCCTCGACGAACACCTGACCGAGCAGCAGTCGCAGATCGCGCGCGCCATCCTGAAAGAAATCAACGAGCGGCTGGGCTTCCTCGACAATGTCGGGCTCGATTATCTCAATCTCGACCGCACCAGCGGCACGCTCAGCGGCGGGGAAAGCCAGCGCATCCGTCTCGCCAGCCAGATCGGCAGCGGGCTGTCGGGCGTGCTCTACGTGCTCGACGAGCCGAGCATCGGCCTCCACCAGCGCGACAACGACCGGCTGCTGGAGACGCTGAAACGCCTGCGCGATCTCGGCAACACGGTGATCGTGGTCGAGCATGACGAGGACGCCATCCGCCAGGCCGACCACGTGGTCGATCTGGGCCCCGGCGCGGGCGTGCGCGGGGGCGAGGTGGTGGCGCAGGGCACGCTGAAACAGGTGCTGAAATCGAAGAAGTCGCTCACCGCCGACTACCTCACCGGGCGGCGCGAAATCGCGGTCCCGGCAGAGCGGCGCAAGGGCAACGGGCACAAGCTCACCGTCCACAACGCGCGGGCGAACAATCTGCAGAACGTCACCGCCAGCCTGCCGCTCGGCACCTTCACCTGCATCACCGGGGTCAGCGGCAGCGGCAAGTCCAGCTTCACCATCGACACGCTGTATGCCGCCGCCGCGCGCACGCTCAACAACGCCCGCGTGGTGGCAGGCGCGCACGACAAGGTCACCGGCCTCGAATATTGCGACAAGGTGATCGAGATCGACCAGTCGCCCATCGGCCGCACCCCGCGCTCCAACCCGGCAACATACACCGGCGCCTTCACCCAGATCCGCGACTGGTTCGCCGGCCTGCCCGAGGCGCAGGCGCGCGGGTACAAGCCCGGCCGCTTCAGCTTCAACGTGAAGGGCGGCCGGTGCGAGGCGTGCCAGGGCGACGGCCTGATCAAGATCGAGATGCACTTCCTGCCCGACGTCTACGTCACCTGCGAGGAATGCGGCGGCAAGCGCTACAACCGAGAAACGCTGGAGGTGAAGTTCAAGGGCCACTCCATCGCCGACGTGCTGGACATGACGGTGGAGGACGCGGAAACCTTCTTCAAGGCCGTGCCCCCGATCCGCGACAAGATGCACATGCTGAACGAGGTGGGGCTGGGCTACGTCAAAGTCGGCCAGCAGGCGACCACCCTGTCAGGCGGAGAGGCGCAGCGGGTGAAGCTCGCCAAGGAACTGTCGAAGCGCAGCACCGGCCAGACGCTCTACATCCTCGACGAGCCCACCACCGGCCTGCATTTCGAGGACGTCCGTAAACTCCTCGAAGTGCTCCACCGGCTGGTGGACCAGGGGAATTCCGTGGTGGTGATCGAGCACAACCTCGACGTGATCAAGACTGCCGACCACGTGCTGGACCTCGGCCCCGACGGCGGTGTGCGTGGCGGGCAGGTTGTTGCGGAAGGGACGCCGGAGGATGTTGCTGCGGTGGAGGGGAGTTATACGGGGCGGTATCTCAAGCCGATGCTGCAGCGGGCGATGGAGTGAGCTTGCCAAAACGCAGGAAATCGAGAAGGTGGGTTTTGGTAGCCGATAGGGGGATGAATTGCCAGTTGTTTCGTTTGTTAACATGAAGGGTGGAGTGGGTAAGACCACCTTGGCTGTAAATGTGGCCGATGCATTGAATCGAAGGCACGATCTCAGCGTGCTGCTGGTCGACTTAGATCCACAATTTAACGCGACGCAGTGCTTGTATAGCGGCGAAGATTATCTTGCAGAGGTCAAGAACGGCGCAGATACGATCGTCGATATTTTTCGCGACGCAGCAACGGATCATATCGACCCGGTTGAGGGTACCAAGAAGAAGGTCACGAAGAATTTTAAGTCGGTCAAACCGTGGACTTTTCGAGAGGGTTTTGACCTAATTCCGGGGAACCTTGGAATCTATCGTTTGGATATGGGAAACGGCCAAGGGCGCGAATTGCGGCTGCGGCGATACCTCTCTCAAGACTTCATTAGTGAGTATGACTACGTAATTGTCGATACCCCTCCGACGCCCAGTCACTATATGAACGCTGCGCTTCTCGCTAGCGACTTCTATTTGTTACCGGTTAAACCGGAGCCACTGTCACGAGTGGGGATCGACCTTCTTTCAGGTGTTATACAAACTGTGTCCGAGAACCATGACCACGAGATAGAGTGTGCAGGCGTCGTAATCACCATCGCTGATCGACGCACGAAGGTCTACAAAGACGCAATCGAGTATCTTGATAGCAACCAGACTTGGAAGGGTATGCGATATGAGGCAGCGCTCCCATCTAGAACCGCGGTCGCTCGTGGACAGGGTGAACAGCAACTTATTCTAGATACACAAGAAGAA